>JAHBXU010000710.1 GCA_019636315.1 Planctomycetaceae bacterium
GGGCCATCGAAAGGGTGCCGGCCACGTTGGAGTTCGCCGTCTTGAACTCGTTGGTGATGGGGGCAGTCGTGGTGATGGGCTTGATGGTTGTCCCGTCCAGGAAGAATCCGCCGCCCTGAACCACGGACGGCACGCCGCCGCTTCCGTTCCCCGCGCGGTGAACGAACGAGTTCATGTATTCTTCAAAGTAGGAGATAAAGTTTGCCACGGTGATCGGGGCATCGTCATCCAGCAGTTCCACATCGAACGACCCCTCCGAACTGGCGAACCGCACGACGGTTCCCACGGCACGATGCAGATTGAACTCTTCGGTGGTCGAGCCACCCTCCGTCGTTGAGGTGACTTTGATCGTTGTGCTGCCGATCAGCAGGGAGACGTCGATCGAGAAGTGGCCGCTGGAGTTGGCCGTCGTGGTGCCCAGGTTCACCTGGCCTGTCGGACCGCCAGTGACACCGATGGTCGCCCCCGGCGCCGTCTGGCCTTCGATCGTGAACATCGTCTGGGTGGTGACGAGCGTGCCGTTCGACTGTGCGACGTCGTCATTCATCGTTGTGTCGAGAGTCAGCGGCGGCGGATCGGAGTTGTTGCTCCCTCCGCTGTCCTCAACGCCGTTGAGTTCCTCGCGGACTTCCGCGGCCGCGTCGAGCGTGTCGGCTCCGCGCGCTTCGATGGTCGCATCGGAGACGGTCGAATGTTCAAATCGCCGCAACGTCAACCGTCCTTCGAATGTCGTTTCGTCCGACAATTGCTCAGAATCGTTCCACAAGGGGCCGCCGTCGGCGAACACGTTGCCTTCGAAGGTGTTTGTGTTTTCGGTCACCAGGCTGTCATCGCCCTGCATCAACAACAGGTGCGTCTGTCCCGTGACGGTGGCGCCGTCGAACAGCACGAAGTCATTCCCGGCTCCCGTGTTGCCGTGAATGTTGCCTTCGATGGTCGAGTCCTGAACGATCACGTTGTCGGCGCCCTTGCCGGTGAAGAACCACAGGGAACCGGTGGTGCTGTCTTCGATGATGATGTCGTTCTGACCGTCCAGTTCATTTCGCGCATGACGATCCAGCAGCTCCTCGAGGCGGCTGGCCAGCTTCGGCGGTGGTGACGGCAATCGGCTGGCGAGGCCCTCGTGACGCTGCCGCAATCGGCTGAGAAGACGATTCTCACTCACCCAGGGGGGAACGGGAGGTCGCGGACGGAGCCCGTGGAACTGCTTCTGTTGACCGCCAGCGGTGACGAACACGTCTCCTTCAACGGTCGAATCGAACACCGAGACCAGGTTCTGCCCACCACCGACGTCAATTTTGAGATCGCCGGTGAGTTCCGCGCCGACCAGGCTGACGGTGTCGCCGTCGTGCCCGGTGTTGATCATCACCAGTCCCTTGAGCGTGACGTCGGTGATGCCGATCTGCGACGCACCCAGGACGTCCAGGATGCGGGTCGTGCCATTGACAGTCAGCGGTCCGGTCAGACGCAGCGTGTCCAAGCCGGCGGCCAGAGAGACGGCCAGGTTTCCGGTGATCGTCGTCGTGTCTGCAAAAGCGACGAAGGTGTTTGCCGAGCCGTTGACAGTCGTGCCGTCGAGCCCCCGAACGACGATGTCTCCGTCAACGACGGTCACCTCGACGGAATTGTTTGCGGCATCGCCCGTAATGGTCAGGTTGCCGTTCGCGACTGCGGCCACCACGTTTCCGGCCAGTAATGTGCGCGATTCGAGCGATTCGGTCGCGATTGAGAACGAGGAAGGGCGCCGATGACGGCGAACGACCGGTCGACGACGGAGGCCGCGGAGCCAGGCCGGAAGCTGAACGAGCATGTGACAACCCGCAAACGGAATCGGAACGCAGGGAGAGTCTGAATCGAAGTGCAGGATTGGCGGGCTTCCCAGCGGGACGCTCCAGCTGCATTCCGCGGGGATACCTTTGGAGGGATCCAACACAACATAATACCACCGAACATAACGGTGGATCAGGTGGAGAATCCAGCGAAGACTGGGAAGTCGCAAAAAATAAGCGTTTCGGGCCTTCGTTCCCAGTCGAAGGGAATCTGTCGGGCACGAGAAAAACTCTCAAGTCAGGCCACAACGATTGATCTCGGACGGACCGGGTCCAAGGCGGTCCGCCCGTTTTCGTTTGGCCGCCGCAAGCAGGCGGGCAGGCAGAGTGATGGAACCCGCTTGAGGCTTGGCGAGGATTCCGTCATGGCCGATGGTGACCGACGTGGGTCGCCCCTTTACTGACCGGCCGCCGATTGGGTTGCGGCTGGATCCGTCGCTGCCGCGTCCACCCGCTTGAGCTGAATCCGGCGAAACCGGACCGGGTCGTTATGACCGGCGAAGCCGAAATGCCCCGACGTCCGGTCCTTTCCCGGATGCGGCGTATTGGCCATGAACTCGGTGATCGAGCTCACATCGGCATCCAGAATGACCGTACCGTTCAATTCGACTTTGATCCGGGGGCCCTGGACCGTGACTTCCTGAAAGTTCCACTCGCCGACGGGGTGCAGAAAGCCTTCATGGGCAGCCGCCATTCCATACACGGACCCATGTGCCTGGCGCGGGTCGAGATGCCCGGCGTACATCGGATGGTTCGTGTCGAGGATCTGGAGTTCGGTCATTCCGGCATAGGCCGCGTTGCCTTCTCCGGGGTAGCGGATCGCCAGTCCGTTGTTGCCACCGGGAGGAAGCCGGAATTCCAGCCGCACCTGAAAGTCACCGTATTCCTCCTCCGTGAAGATGTTGCCCCCCTTGCCCGGTTTGCAGACGATGGCCCCGTTGACCACTTCGTAGTTATCCGTCGCCCCCTTCCAACCCGAGAGGTCCCGTCCGTTGAAGAGCGGCTCGAATCCTTCGTCCCCATGCGAAGCGAGGATCAGGTTGCCCTCACTCGGCGGAATCTCGCGGATAAACAGGTTTCGCCAGCGGATTTCTCCGCCGTGGGTCTGGAGCTGAATGCGTCCCGTGCGAAACAACGGCAGATCGCGATTCCAGTAGTTGCTCATCCGGGCGTGGTCAACGACCAGCTTATCGTTGAGCCACACGCTCGTCCGCTCACCCACCTGAACGATACGGAATCGGT
>JAHBXU010000711.1 GCA_019636315.1 Planctomycetaceae bacterium
CACGAACAGTGTGACGAGTAACCCTTTCGGCCGTCGGGTAACCCCGGCCAGCGAGGAGAAATCAATCTTCATCATCATCGGTACGATCATCAGCCAAATCAGCACCGCGATGGGGGCATTGATCTGGCTTCCAGCCCCGAACTCCATTCCCCGAAGACTTTCGCTAAAGCCCGGCAATGCGCGACCAATCAGGACACCTGCGACCATGCACAAGCCGACCCAGACGGTCAGGTAACGCTCGAACGAGTTCATCATCTTCGGCACTGCTTCGGCAGCAACGGGGGACGTGCCTGCTTCCGAGGCACTCATCCCTGGCTCCTTTCCACGTTCAGCGATGTCAGCAGTTCCTTCACCTTTCGCTCGATCAGATCGCGGACTTCGCGGTATTGCTCCGGCAGCATCTCCTTCGGATCAGGAATCTGCCATTCCTCCCGCCGTTTGGCTCGAACCAAAGGGCACTCATCCCCGCAGCCCATTGTCACCGCAACTTCAACTTCCCGGCCGTTGAACTCGTCGAGCGACTTCGACGTATGAGTCGTCAGGTCGTACCCGATTTCCCGCATGAACTCGACGGCACGCGGATTGACCCGGCCCGATGGCCTCGATCCGGCGCTATGCGCCTCGATGCTCCCGTTGCTGTGGATGTGGGCGAACGCTTCGGCCATCTGGCTGCGGTTCGAGTTTTCGACGCAAACGAAAAGGACCAGTTGGGGGTTTCCCATACGGCACTCCTGGCTCAATTCAAAGAACGGGGTCAACAGCAACCAGGGGTTGCGCAACAACCCGATTCGACTGGCGCAATACCGCAACGGTCTTCCGCCAGGCAGGCGGTGTGCTTGTTCCCCAGACGCAAGAGAAGACCGGACGGAATAATTTCAGTCGTAGCGAGCGGATACTGCGACAAGACCTCGGACTCGTACTCAATTTCAACGGGCAAGTCGGTGATCTTGAGCAATGGGGCGGCGAGCCGCAGGATACGGGCTAGCTTCGAGGTGTCGAGCCGATGTTCCGTGTCACCGGCGACCCAAACTTGCAGCACACAAGTGGTGGCGGACCGAACCGTTCCGCCGCAGTCGATGAAGTCCTTGTGGACTTGCCCAACCTCCGTGACGTGGAAATGGGCCGGAGCGAATGACCCATCCGGCAACATCAAATGGATCGCCGCCGAGGGATTGTCGGTCAGGACATTGAGGAATTCATTGAGTCTCACAGTCTTCTCCTTCGATATTACAGCATCGAGCGGCGCGGTCGGTCAGCGGGGAGCGATCGCCCGCCGCTTCTGTCAGGCACCAGCCCTGTTCGATCAGCCCGGACACGCAGATATCCACAACGCGGTACAGGATGTTGTTCCCATCCCGTCGGGACGACAGGATGCCCAGACCGGAAAGCCGCTGAAGTTGATTCGACACGGCTTGCGGCTTCATCCCCACGGCAGCCGCGAGGTCGGTCACGCATAGCTCATCCTCGCGGATGAGGGCGTGCAGGAGCCGCAGGCGCGTGTCATTCGCCAGCACTTTGAACACGGCCGCAAGTCCACCCGCCTGGATCGGCGTCATCAGCTTGCGCGTCTTCAAAGGCGATGTCGGCGACCGGCGGGATTTGGGTGGCGTCATAGCTGTCCTTTCGATACACTAAAACACAATATCGTGGAATAGTGGCGTAGTCAATGTCACAGCGATAGCACTCGCCGCACATCCCTGAAACCAAGGGAACTCGGTAGAATGACTTCCAAGATCGGTTCTTCTTCCCGGCATCAGTTCGGAGAAATCAGCTATGAAACAGTTCGCCGCATTGGCCCGTGTTAGCAGTCGGGAACAGGAACGCGAAGGTTTTTCGTTAGAAGTGCAGGAAGAAGCTCTCAAGCGGTACGCGGCCCAGGCGGGCGGCGAGATCGTCAAGTTCTTCAAGATCGCTGAGACAGCGTCCAAGGGTGATGAACGCAAGACGTTCCGCGAACTGATCGCCTACGCCAAGAAGAACGCCTTCGCCCTTGATGGGCTGCTGTTCTACAAGGTCGATCGGGCATCGCGCAACCTGTTCGATTACGTTGAACTCGAACGGCTGGAATCCGAATACAAC
The DNA here is from genome assembly GCA_019636315.1 of Planctomycetaceae bacterium. Classification (GTDB taxonomy): domain Bacteria; phylum Planctomycetota; class Planctomycetia; order Planctomycetales; family Planctomycetaceae; genus JAHBXU01. Next base: position 2,080 of record JAHBXU010000711.1, read on the forward strand.
CTGCCGTTCATTTCGGTATCGCAGCCGACCGAAAACACGCCCGCTGGGCGGATGATGCGGCGGACGCTGGCCAACATGGCGAGCTTCTACACCGAACAGCAATCGGTCGATGTTCGCGAGGGCTTGGCTAGGCGGGTCAAAGAGGGCTGGTTCGTCGGCAAGGCTCCCTATGGCTACCGCAACGCCCGCAAGGATGGACGGGGCATCATCGAGGTCGATCCCGAACCGGCATCCAACGTCAAACGCATCTTCCATCTCTATGCTTATGAGAACCTGACGCTCGACGGGCTGGTCGAGCGGATCAACAGCGAAAGCCGGTCGTTTCGCGACTCGCAACCGACGTTCCCCCGCAGCTCCATCGCCAACATCCTGAAGGACCGGGCCTATATCGGCGAACTCGAATACAAGGGCGAATGGTATCCTGGCAAGCATGAGCCAATCATCGATCGGGCGACGTGGGACCAGGTACAGGCTCTGCTGGGCGGCCACACCTACCACGCCACCACGCTGACCTACGCGGGGCAGTTCATGACCTGCGGCCACTGCGGTCATCCGATCACCGGCGAGCTGGTCAAGAAGAAGCGGAAGGACGGGGGCGTCAACTACCATGTCTATTACCGCTGCGCCCGGTACACGAAGAAGGATCATCCCCGTATCCGGGTGAGGGAAGCCGACATCGAAGCCCAGGTGCTGGCCCTGTTCGACAAGATGAAGGTCGAAGACGCATCCGTCCGCGACTGGTTCCGCCTGGTGCTGGCATCGCAGACCCGCGATGCCCAGGCCGACAGCCGTGCTCAACGCCAGGAACTGACCCGGCAGGAAACGCTCATCATCCAGCAGCAGGACCGATTGCTCAACATGCGACTTTCCGAGGACATCGACCAGGAACTCTTCGCCAAGAAGCACACCGAGCTACGCGACCGGCTGGCGTCGATCAAGCTGCAACTCGACGTGCTGGACCGCTCCCACGACGAAACGGCCGAGTTGG
>JAHBXU010000712.1 GCA_019636315.1 Planctomycetaceae bacterium
ATGTATTGTGAAGAGTCCGTGAGCCTTCGTCCAGTCGGAACCGAATCCGTTCGGCCGGCACACGGTCGCGAGAATCGTCTGAAAGGACCGCCACGACCGCCACACTTTTCCCTAACGAACCTCTACCACAAATGTTAGGCAACACGGCTCGTTCGGACGAGTGACCTCCCTCAGATGAGCCCTCCGCCGATGGGACAATGTTGTCAAGAGATCCTCAGAATAACCCTTCCTGCCGCGAACCCAGACTCAAAACACGCCATAAGCCATTTAAAGAACAGTGGTTGCATCGCATGCTGCGGACAGGTGGTGAGGTGCCGGGGGAGAACGTGAATTTTTGGACACCTGGCATCGACAGGTGTGTTCGCAACGGCGTCGACCACCATGCGCCCCGGCAGCAAACCCCGGTTTCTATGGAGCGGCGAGCAACTCGGGCAGGCGTTCCGTCAGTTCCTCCAGATCACGAGGAGCGGCGGCAAGCCGGCCACGGCGATCGACCAGCCAGTACGTCGGCACCTGATGAATCCCGTAGTAGCGCGCGAGGGGATGCATTCCGCCGCGTTTCTCACTCTCCGAGTAGAAGATATGCGGCCACGGCACGGCCTGCTCGGTAAAGAAGCGGTCGATATCCGCCTCGTCTTCATCAAGGTTGACGCCGATCACCTGCAACATTTCGGAGGCATGCTGTTCCTGCAAGGCGACGATCCGCGAACAATCCTCCTCAAATTGTGGGGATGTCGCGGCCCAGAACACGACCAACACCACGCGTCCCTGAAAGTCGTCAATCGACACGTACCCCCCCTCGATCGTCGGTCCGGCCAACTCAACCGGTTGTCCCGCCAACGAGAGCCGTCGCAGCAGCCCATTCACCTGATCGGCAAATAGCGTCTGAGGAAACAGCTTCTGGACCATCATGAAACAGCTCTTCGCCGCATCCGGAAGCCCCTCCCGATCGCAGACCTGCCCCGCGTTCAACAGCACAAGGGCGCAACGGTTGGGTTCGTGAGGGAACTTCTCGGCGAACAGTCGGGCCTGATTCGCGAATTCCTTCAACCACTCCGGGTGAGCCCGTCCGTGCCGCTCCGCCTGAAGTTGAGCCAGACGGACGACCTTTGCGGCTGATTCAATCGCGGCGAACGACTTGGGATCGCGCCGATAGAGCGAGTCGGCATCATCGATCAGCAGTTGCGATTGTTCCCGGTCCCCGTCAATGGCCAGCGCCAATCGCGACTCGGTCAAATAGTGAACTGCGTTGTTGAACAGTTGCACGCGTTCTGCATCCTGATGCGTGACGGCGATCGCCTGCCGCGCCAGGTCGATGATCTTCTCATGATGAGTACGAATCGCAGCCTGAGTCAGGGGGGTGTCGCGCGACGAAGACAATTCCGTTCGGATTCTGGCGACCTCGCGCAGGAACCATTCCGCCGTCCCCTTCTCCGGAGCAGCATTCGGAAACGCATCGTCCAACGGCTCGCGATTCCCACCGATGGCGGCAACGGGCGGGGTGGGCGATGTATGCAGCAAGCCGTATGCGGGCGAGGAATCCTGAGTGGAATCCGCGTCCCCTGAAGCTGACGGATTCACAGCGGCCGCTGGCTGCTTCCCGCATCCGATAACGCCCAGAAGGAAGACACAGGATACTCCCCAAGCCACGAGATGAATCTCGGATTTGCGGGTCGGGCAAGTGTTCGCAATCATCGGTTCCACTCCGTCGGTCCGCGACAGTCGCTGCAGGTAACACCAACTGAGCGCGCAAATGCGCCTCAAGTCCTCTTCCAGCCGGGGTTTTACGTCAACTGTCCTCACAGGGCAAGATGGATGTCAGGCCCTCGGGGGCCGCCGCGGGGCCGCCAGGAGCTTCGGACGGGCAACGAGATTGGCTGAGCCGTTGGGCGTACTCGGGGATTCTCGCGGCCCGATTGTCGCACCGTGCCGGGCATCGCCGTACAATTCCAATGGAACGACGGCGCGCAACATGATCCATCTGCAATACCCCGAATTCCTGCTGCTCGCGTTGCCATTGACCTATGGCTTCGCGAGGTGGGGCGGGTTCCGTCCCGCTTGGGTCTGGGCTGCCCCCGTGGTCGGCTGGATGGCGCTCCAGGCGGTTCTTTCCCATTCCCTGCCGTGGTGGTCCCATTTCTGGCTTGTGGCCCCAGTCGGTTTGTTCCTCTGGCCGTGGTTACGAACGGCCGGGGCGACAGGAGCCATCCGGCTCCTGCTGCTGTGTCTCCTGCTGCTGGCTCTGACCGGTCCGGAATGGAACCGCGGCGGTGACGGAATCGATGTCGTCATCGTCGCCGACCGCTCCCGATCGATGCCCGAAGAATCACACCGCAGCCTGCTGGAATTAATTCAGAACGTCGAGGCCAACCGGGGCCCGGGTGACCGTGTCTCGGTTGTGACTTTCGGGAGCGAGCCGCGCGTCGAACGCGAACTGTCTCAAAACGCGGGCTTCAGCAACTTCGAGCAGGAGGTCCTCGCCGATGGAAGCGATCTGAACGGAGCGCTGCTCGCGGCTCTGAATCGAATCACTCCCGACCGTCCCGCACGCATTCTCGTCCTGTCCGACGGCGAAGCGAACGGCGCTCCTCCCCAATCGGCCGCGAGGCGAGCAAGAGAAGCGGGCGTGCCGGTGGACTATCGTGTGTATGAGCGTCTGCGTGCGGGGGACGCGGCCGTCCGCTCGATCTCTCTCCCGGAAACGGTCGCGCCGCGTGAGCCGTTTCAGTTTTCCGTCTCGGTCTATGCCGCCCAGGACGTCGACGGCACTCTGCGGGTCTTGCGAGATGGCGAACTCATCGCCAGTCGGAACGGGCCGTTTCTGTCCGGGACGAATCGCTTGACGTTCCGCGATCTGATCGAAGACGGCGGCCTGCACAACTACCGCGCCGAACTCGCTGTTGAAGGCGATCCCCTGCGGGAGAATAACATCGGCGCGGGACTCGTGCGCGTCGATGCGGGCCCGCGAATTCTGGTGCTCAACTCCGATGGCGCCGAAGGGAATCTCGTTCGTGGGCTCCGATCGGCGCGCCTGCCGGTCGATGTGGCGATCGCGGGAGA
>JAHBXU010000713.1 GCA_019636315.1 Planctomycetaceae bacterium
TCGCGACCCGGCTGGCGACCGCATTAAGGAGGTCGAACTCTGGGATCTCGTCAGTGCCCTCGGCCGTGTTCTGCAGCGCAAGCATGTGGAGGAACGGAGCAGTATTCGCTATGACGAAACGCCAATTCACGTGTACGTCGAACAGATCGGCGACCTCGTCCGCCGTGAAGGGGAAGTCTACTTCAATTCGTTGTTCGACGAGGAGACCGACCGCAGCAAGATTGTTGGTATGTTTCTGGCCGTGCTGGAACTGCTGCGTCATCACGGGTTCCGTGCCGAGCAGCCCATTCCGTTTGGCGAGATCATCATCTACCCGCCGCTCAGCGACGCCCCCACGGGGCCGTGAACCTCATGACGCCCCGTGCAATTCGTTTGAGGGCAATCCAGCGGATGAACCGAATGACGTGCCGCATTGTGACAACATGGTTGCTCCTCTTTTCAGTTGCGATGCCGTCCGGTTGCAACGACGCTGGGGCCGTCGCTCAACGTGCGCCTGACGCTCCTGTCGCTGCCGCATCACATCTTGCGGAGGCGTCGCCCGGTCAGCCGCGCAGTCTGGCAGAGCCGACTTCCGCCGACTGGCGATGGACGTTTGTCGAAGACTTTGATCGAGATATTGCCGTATTCGAATCCGTCTTCTGGGAACCGCTGGACACCACGAGCCTGAGGGCGTTAATCCGCGACTCACCATTGGTGAAGGGCAAAACGGTGTTGGAGATCGGAACGGGATCGGGGCTGATTTCGCTTTGCTGCCTGCAGGCGGGAGCCAGCCGCGTCGTCGCTACGGACATCAACCCGGCAGCGGTCGACAATGCGCAATTCAATGCGAGGCGATTGGGGCTGTCCGATCGTCTGGACGTGCGGCTTGTCCCCATCGACAACGCCGGAGCGTACTCTGTCATCGAGCCGTCGGAACGGTTCGACCTGATCATCTCCAATCCCCCCTGGGAATTGAGCGAGAAGCCGCCCGATCAGATCGCCGATTACGCCTTGTACGATCCCCACTTCGAGTTGATGCGCACGATGCTCCGCGGCCACGCGACTCACCTTGCTCCGGAAGGCAGGTTCCTGCTGGCGTATGGGTGCGTGACCGCCATTCGCAAGCTGCAGGCAACGGCTGCCAGCGAAGGACTCACCTGGAAGATCCTCGACGACCGTCAACTGGACGATCTGCCGGAACTCTTCCTCCCTGGCATGCTGCTGGAGATTGCTCCCTGACTCGCCGTTTGCTTGCGCTTTCTGCAGATCCTCTCACGGTGTTCGCCGCTCGCTGGCAACCACTCCTGATGGCGTCGTGGTCATGGCGGTCGGCAACCTGCGAACGACTCGTACCCTGTGAGATTGCATGGAGCATGCACCCCGCACAATTTCCGCGACTCGCAGAACTCCATGCGGCCGCACGGCCTCCCTCGCTCAGCGGGAGGAGGGAAGCTGCAGGTAGCCGTAGAGCGTTTCAGTTTCGCGGACGATGTAGAACTTCAGCGGGTTGAATTTGCCGAGTTGCGGATGACTGACGACGAAGTCAACGTTCTCGGGGCTGATGGTTTCCCAGACGTGCAGTCCGACAAGAATATCGCCCTCTTTGATCCCGTTGCGTTCAGCCGGTCCTTCGTTGCGTACCGAGACGACTTTCATACCGCCCTTGTAGCGAGGGTTCACGGCGGACCGCTCGCGGGGGGACAAGGCACGAAGCTGCATTCCGAGCATCGTCCAGGATTTGCCCTGTTCCTGCGGCGCCTGGGGCGGGACAGGCAACGTGGTGGTGCGGGCGGCGAGCTGGGCGTTGGTGCGATTCCCGCGGGCGGTAATCTGCAGTTGAAAGGTTTGTGCCTCGCCGCCGCGGCGGACGGTCACGGGGACCGATTCTCCCGGGTTGCGACCAAGGACGCTGCGTTCAAAATCGGCCATGTCGACGACGGAGATCGTTCCCGCCCGTTCGATGACGTCGCCCGGCTGAAGTCCGGCCGCTGCCGCCGGACTGCCCGGCGCGGTTGCGGAAACGATGAGCTTCCTGTCCATGCCGAGCTTATAGTCTTCGGCGCGCAGGCCGTGATAGTTGTTCTCCAACCGTTCAATGTCGAGGAGTCGGGCGATGACTTTGCGGGCGTCGTCGATCGGGATCGCGAAGCCAATCTTCTGAGCGCCGGCGCGGATGGCGACATTGATGCCGATCACCTCGCCATTACAGTTGAGCAGGGGCCCGCCGCTGTTGCCGGGATTGATGGCTGCATCCGTCTGTAGGAACACCTGTTCCAGATCTGGAGCGCCGCCGGGCAAATCACGGGCTACGCCACTGAGTACACCCACCGTCAGCGTGTTGTGAAAGCCGAAGGGGTTTCCAATGGCCAGGACTTTCTGCCCGACGTCCAAACCGTCGGAGTCTCCGAAGGGCAGCGACTGGAGCGGAGTGCCGTCCCCTGATCCAGCCTCTGGCTTAAGTACGGCTATGTCCAGCAAGGGTGCAGTTCCGATCAGCGTGGCCGGCACGGTCCGTCCGCCGTCCATCAGAAGTTGGATCTCGGTGCTGTTCTCGATCACGTGATAATTCGTGAGGATATGGCCCTCAGTGTCGAACGCGAAGCCGGTGCCAGCGCCCTCGCCGACGGTGGCGCGGCCCGCTGATGGCGTTACCGCACGGATGGTCTTCACGTGAACTATCGCTGGGGCGGCACGTTTGAAAACATCTATCGTGTTCTTCTCATCGGCGGTTACCTGAGCGCCTGAGCCGGTCGAGACAATCAATAGGAGTGCTGCCATCGAGATACAAGTGCGGTTCTTCATAATCAGAGCTCCTCATCGGGACGATGATCATTCCAAGCCGGCGGAATGCGTAGATCATCACCAGCATGCGTCGAGAACTCCGCTCGCGGGCAGAACTCGACATCTCCTAGATGTAGCCAAACTCCCAGCCCAGTCGCCGACAGCAGGAACACGGTCAGCAACAGGAGCGATCGTCGTTCCGACAGCGTGGGTGGCCGGTCCGTCTTCCGCTTCATAGGCCCTTCACCTCCGCGTGCAGAACCTCCTCGGCGACCTCGTGATCGAGGTGTGATGGGTCA
>JAHBXU010000714.1 GCA_019636315.1 Planctomycetaceae bacterium
CGCGACTCGCGACATGGGGTCCTGCGCCAACAGCGCATCCAGCACTCCGTCGGAGACCTGATCGGAAACCTTGTCCGGATGCCCCATGCTCACGGACTCACTGGTGAAAATGAAACCTGCCATAAACGGTTCTACCGGATCGAGAGAGAGTTCTGGATCGAATGCGGCCTTGCCCCGATGCCACTGGAGCCGCGCGTGAGGCGATTCTACCGGCCGGCCCAACCGCTCACAACCTTTTCTCACTCCGGGGCTCGGCAAGGGCGTCGGGGCGGATTTCGCCAGATTCCGAAAATCCTGGGGACCGTGACATCGCCCACTCGGCTGGGCGAACGAGCATGGAAAGGACTCGCTGGCGATCGACCGTCGTCCCGATGGGAAGCGACGAGACGGTCATTCAGGCGACGTTCACCGCAGCTTCGTCGGAAGCTTTCCCCGCCCTGGGCTTCGTTTCCGCGAAGACAACTTCCGTGATCCCGCGTTTCATCGCGGGAATATTGACCAGCACAGCCAACAGCGCGGCTGCTCCCAGTGACGGCAGGATCAGGCTGGAATCCCGCCCGAACTGCCCCAGGTGTGCCAGGGTTTCGAAGGGATTGGACAGATACAGGACTCGATAATCAGATCGAATGGCCGATCCCCACAGGTAAGGGACATACGGCGCCATGCACCCGATTGCCACGATGATCAGCATGAGCACGCGGATATGCCCGGGTCGGATATCCCCGGAGAGGCCCAGGCACCAGCGACCGAGTGCGCAGGCCATCCCGAGATAGATGATCAGGTAAAACGTCAGAGCCATCGGAATGTCGATGCCCAAAGCGACGCTGCTGGCCAGACGCGAGACCGACCACAGCGATAGTCCCGCCAGGACGGCCAGGTGCAGCAGGAGATACAGGAAGCCGCGAGCCCCTCCTTGAAGGAAGGGAACCCACAGCAGTCGCCGGAAACTGCTCGCGGGAAGATTGCGACGAATACGGCGGGAGAGATACGGATTCTCTGTGACGGCGAAAAGTCCCACGATCGCCCAGTGTACAAAGGACAGGGTGATCGCCATTTGCAGGACCTGTTCATCCAACCCCAGACTGGGAGGACCGAACCAATCCAGCGCGAAGAGTCCTCCCCACAACAGCAGAAACTGCGCGCTGCAGACCCGTCGGATGCCGGACGTTCGATCATCTGACTCGAACGTCAGGTGCGCCGTCGCGACCTTCTGGAACAACAGAAAGTAGCTGGCGCCCATCACCAGCAGAAACCCCAGCATCAGCCAGCCTTCGAGGGCGAAGGGGTCAAAGCCCGCGACCATATACTCCATTGGCCCCAGTAAGACCATCATCCCGAAGAAGAGCAGCACCAGCATCACCAGCGACGTCAGCCCCTGCCATTGCCGCTGCCTGGTCATGGCGCTCGAGGCAATAGCCGCCATCGCCACCAGCAGCGAGATCAACAACGTGATGACCAGGCGACACGACACCGCAACCAGATCAAACCCCTGTAGCAGGGAGGTGAAGGCGATGAACGGCGCCAGCGCCGAGTAAAAGAGCAGCACCTGCACGAGCGCACTCGACAACTTCCCCCATACGATCTGCCGCGGCGTCAATGTCGTGATGCTGAGCAGGTCGTACGTCGTCTGGTCCTTCTCCGCCAGCAGGCTGCGATAGGCGCTGAAGGGCACAATGACCATCACGGCGATCGCCAGGATCCAATAAAAGAACCCGAAGAACGTGTTGCCGATGGCCCCGTACTCGATGGCGTCCCCGCCCAGCAGCAACCCGAGGGCAAACAGGAACCAACTGGCCGTCAACAGCAGCATGAATGTGACGACAAACTGGCGGCTCTTCAGCGACTGCCGCGTCTCCTTGACCAGAATCGGATTCGCCCGGTCTCCAACCTGCTCCAGCCAGTTGATCGAACGTTCGAGAGTGCTCATGGGTGATAGGTGGCAGAGTGGTCGGTTGGCAACGTGGTGAGTGGTGAGTGGTGAGTTTTTAGCGACCAGCCGCGCTAGAGGGCGTCCTGCTAAGAATTGGCATGGTCAGGCCGAAGGCGAAGAAATCGCTTGAGGAGCGACCAACTGATTCTGAAGAAAAGTCACGGTTCGATATCGCCAGTAGGGATAAAGGAATCGCCCCGCCGCACTTTCGTCGCACCAACTTTGCCCGTCGCGACACGGTACCTGAAGAGTAAATCGGTAGGGAAATTTGCCTCGCCATTCGATCTTTATACGGCAGGCTCCTGTCAATCCGAATTGAAAACACTTCTCGGCATCCTCAGGAGTGTTGAAATGGTCATGCCACCCGTCGTAGTTAACCGTCCACACTCCTTTCTGATAGTCCAGACCAACATCAAAACCATTGCGGTCCGGAGTGACGGCCACGATGCGGTCGACGAACTTCAGACATTCCAGTTCCGGAAAACGCAAAACACATTCTGCGATCCGGCTCAGCACTTGCTCCACCTCTTCCGAATCCATCGACTGTCGCCTTCCATACATCATCCGCGCATATTTGTTTTCACTGCTCGCTCCTCACTGCGTGATCCCCCGCGTGATGTCCATAAACGCGTCCTCCAGCGATTGCGTCTTGCCGGTGAATTCCAGCAACTCGAACTTGTTCTCCACGATCCGCCGGAGCAGGTGGCACTGAGCCGCATCATCACCAGCGAATGTGAACGACACTTGCTGCGGTCCCATATTGACATGGCTGATGTGCGGCTGTTCGAGCAACCAGCGTTCGAGACGCTCGACGTCGCTGCGGACGCGCGCGGCCAGGATCGTCGAATGCACCTCATGCTCGGCCGGAAGTTCCGACTCGGCATCGGACGACTGGCGCCGCCGCTTGCGCTGCAACTGGATTTCTTCGATCGTCCCGCTTGCCAGAATCTCGCCGGCTTCGATGATTGCAGCCGAGTCGCAGATCTCGCCGAGTTCGGTGAGGATATGCGAGCTGATGAGCACGGTCTTTCGCATCTGTGTGGCCAGCAGGCCGATCAGTTCGCGAAGCTCCACGCGGGCCCGAGGATCGAGGCCGGCCGCTGGTTCGTCCAGAACCAGGACT
>JAHBXU010000715.1 GCA_019636315.1 Planctomycetaceae bacterium
GCCTTCGCAGTCAGACCTCCTTCGCAGCACGTTTTCCGGTGTCGTGCGAGTCAACGGCGATCTGCCCCCGCTGCCCCCGCTCGTGAGAACGGGCGATGTACTGGTCAGCAATCGTGCGGGGGACGTTCTGGTCCGGGCCGGAGCCGATATCCCTGACGCCGATTCGCTGGTCGTCGGCGTCGATCAGGGACTGGCCAACGTCTTTGTTTTCATGAAGAAGGCGCCGCCCGCGTCTCAAGCCGACGTTCCGGTGAAAGCCGCTGCGATGACGTCACGAAACAACCGCTTTGAACCGCACTGCACGATCGTCCGCGCGGGACAGGGCGTACGATTCACCAACCAGGAATCGGTGGCGACCAACTTTCATTTGTTTCCCGTGCGGAACGAAGCGCGGAATCAGGTGATCGCGCCTAACAGCGATGTCGGGGTCGAGTTTCAGCTGACTCGTCCCGAGCCGCTCCCCTTCAAAGTGACGGACGACATTCACCCGTGGAAGAGCGCTTATGTGCTCGTGGTGGATCATCCCTTCGCGGCACTCACGGATGAGAACGGCCGCTTCGAGATTGAGGGTCTGCCGGCGGGCGAGCACGTGTTTCGCTTCTGGCACGAGCGGGGGGGATTCCTCATTCCGGACCACGTCGTCACCATTGGCGATGACAAGGTTTCTGAAGCCGCCATCACGGTGGAAGCGGAGCGACTGAGCAGCACATCGCCATGACACGTTCCCCGTCGACAGCGCCGCGGTCGGTCGCATTGGATTCTGGCTTACGATGAACGCTGGTCCCGGCACGGGAGTGCATGCGACGCCTGTTGGGCGGCACACCCATTGGCCTGGGAAAGTGTGGAGTGATTTCCCTTTCTCTCGCGGTCTGGTTACGGTGATGTCATCAGACGTTGTTCATCAACTGAATTAGCCCATCGGAGTGAATGCATGCGGTTCGTTTTGCGAGTTTGGCTGGTGTTGCCGGCCATTGTAATGTTCGCCAGTTGGGGCCGGGCGGGAGAACCTCGCGTGGAGCGGCACGTCGTCGTGTTTGGTGAAGAAGGCAAGTTTGGCGGTTGGCCCGCCAATCATGGCATGTGGAGGTGGGGAGACGAGATCCTCGTCGGCTTCAGCATCGGTGAGCACAAGAACCTGGGCGAGGAGTACCACAATATCGACCGCGAGAAGCCCGAATACCACGTGCTCGCCCGGAGCCTCGACGGCGGAGAAACCTGGACGTTGGAGTATCCCAACGATCGGGGCATGCTGATCAACGAGGGGGGCATGCGTCACGGCACGACCGACCCGCGACACACCGAGCCGGAGCCGGCGCCCCTCACGGAACCGATCGATTTCACGCATCCCGATTTCTGCATGACGATGCGGTTTCAGACCATTCACGACGGGACGTCGCGGCTGTACTACTCTTACGACCGAGGGCACAACTGGAAGGGACCGTTCAAGGTGCCCTCCTTTGGTCAGCCGGGCGTGATGGCCCGGCCCGATTACATCGTCAACGGTCCGAAGGACTGTCACGTGTTCCTGACCGCATCGAAGGAGGATGGCAAGGAAGGGCGTGTTTTCGCAGCGAGAACGACCGACGGCGGCCTCCATTGGGAGTTTCTCTCTTTCGTCGGCCCGGAGCCGAAGGGCTTCGCGATTATGCCATCCACGGTGCGGCTCTCTCCGCAGGATCTGGTGATGACGACCCGCCGTCGCGCGGCCGAGAGCGAACCGAAGCGTCGCTGGGCCGATGTGTGGACATCGCACGACAACGGTCGTCACTGGGAGCAACTGGAAGACGCCGTCGACGACCTGGGCGAAGGCAATCCGTCATCGATGATCAAACTCCAGGATGGTCGACTGTGTCTCACATACGGCGTACGTAAAGCGCCGTTTGAAATGCAGGCCAAGTTCAGCAGCGATGGGGGCAAGTCCTGGAGCAAACCGTTCGTCCTGCAGACAAATGGCGGAGGCCGCGACATCGGCTATCCCCGGACGCTGCAGCGTCCGGACGGCAAGGTGGTCACGCTTTACTACTTTACCCCATCCGATGAGCCTTATCGGCGGATCGTCGCCACGATCTGGGATCCCGGAACGCCGTGAATCGCACAGAGGCAGCAGCGCGCAAGTGAAACCGCTGGCCATCGCGGACGCTGAGCGACGTGACGTCTAATCCAACGACGAGGACAGCGGGTCCGCGGGCGGCGTTGCGCGCCACGCCGACGCCCGCTCAACATATTGCTCTTCCGACGGCATGGGCTGGAATTGATCCGGCCCCGTCGGTGAATTTCCTGCCTCGGCCGCCAGAAACTGTGCGGGAGATTGTTCTCAGCCGCGACTTCATCCGTAGAGCGATGACCGGAGCAAACACCCCGTCGTGACGGAGTTTCGATCCGGAATTGAGGTGAGAATTGACGGACGCCGAACTGCTGCTGCGGGTGCAGCGTGGCGAGCTGGCCGCGTGGGACTCATTGTACGCGCGGTGCCTGCCGACAGTTTGGCGATATGCGTGCGCTTGGACGCGGGACGTTTCGGCAGCGGAAGAGATTGTGAGCGAGACGCTGCTCGCGTTGGTTCAAGGGTTGCCGGGTCTGGATGCTGACGCAGTGCATCTGCATGGCTGGCTGCGCGGCATCGTGCAGCATAAGGCAGCAGATTATGGGCGTCAGATATCGAAACAGCGACGACTGATCGTGGCAGCCAGCCATGGTGCCGGTGGTGGGAATGAGTCTCTGGATGCGTCGTTTCCTCTGGAAGCCGAGGAAACCCGATACGAGGTGTTGGCGGCGCTCGATCGATTGCCCGAGAATCAACGGCTGATTCTGGAATGGAAACATGCGGATGGACAAACCGTACGTGAGATTGCAGTGAGACTGGGCCAGACGGAGAAAGCCGTCGAGTCCCAGTTATATCGGGCTCGGAAGGATTTTCGCCGCTTTTACGAACTGGAGTGTGTGGAGAATCCAAAGCGCATTGTGAATCATGACGTTCACGCGCCGACTCTGGAGAAGAGTTTGTGATGGCCACCGACGACCCGCATCTGCCCGATCAAGATCCTGAC
>JAHBXU010000716.1 GCA_019636315.1 Planctomycetaceae bacterium
CTCAAGGCGGACGCTCCGCACTCGCACGCTGAACAGTAGCATGCAGCTTGAGCAGAATTCGCCCAATTCTGATGAGCTGTCTTCAAGACGATGTGCGGAACCGGCATAATCGGAACTGACGGTTGTCGAACGGATGCTCGAACTCGCCGTGTCGCTGCAATCGTCACAACTGATCTCCGCAACGGCCTGCGTCTTCCCGGCGAGGCGGATGGCCGCAATTATGGAACATCGACAATTGGTCAGCTCGTTCGCGCCGGGAGATCTCGTCGCCGGCCTGGCCGCTGGGCACGCCGTCCTGTGATTTGTTTCCTTCTGCGCCGCATCAATGCGCCGGAAACTGGGGGGACGACGCAGCGAAGGCACCTTTGGTCTCAGGGCCGTGTTGGACAAAGGTTGGATGCACGCGCCGAACACTCTCGGCGTTGTAGGACAAAACGACTATGCCAGTCGTGCCACGCTGGATGAAAGCGGCCTTCGCGAGCAGATTGGAGTGGACTGAGGCCACGACCCCAAGACCGCGCGTATCGATGACCATTGGTAGAGCCTGGGGCGTGAGCTCCCGCTGACGCCGGTCGATATCGTGACCCCGTGCCGCGCGGTCAGGGAGTGTGATTGCGCTCAATCATTCCCTGGAGGGTTTCCGAGGAACGCACCTCGCCAACGACGCTCGAATCTCGAAACAGCAACTTGGGCACCGCCCCGGCGCCGACGCGCTGATACAGCTCAACATGTTTGGCGATGTACTGCGAGGCATACGGGAGCGCCAATTCGGCGGCCAGTGCTTCCTCGCCGACGAGTTGCGCGGCATAACGGCGCGCCTCGGCGGCCGTCCGCGGGTGCGCAGATTCGAATAGCCAGTCATGCATTTTATTGAATGCCTGCCGGTTCACGCGCCAGACGGCAACGGCGATGCGAGACAGTTCGCAGGCTTCGGCGTGCCCCTTGTTGTCGGACGTGATGGACGAATTGCAGGATCGGTGCATCGGGACGGGCAATGCGACGATCGCCAGATCGTTGTTGAAGTGTCGCTTGGCGCCCAGGATCGTCTGATGTGTGGCTCGGCAATGTGAACACGTGTAGTCAAACATCTCAACGAACACATACTTCGCATCCGGCGACCCCAACAGCGGCCAGTGGCGAACGTTCAGTTTGGTTTTGCCGCCGGAGATCGAGACGAGTCGCGGCTCGGGGGCGGCGGGAGCCACGGTGGCGGCAGCATCACTCTTGGCGGCCGATTCTTCGGGCTGTTCCTTTGCCTCTGCCTCGCTGCCGTTTTCGACCGCGGCATCCGCGCTGTCGTCCACGGAATGGAACCCAAGGGACAGCAACGATTGCAAGGCCGTCATGGGAAGGAAGGACGCCTGTTGAGCGTTGCGGCGACGCGCCTCGGCCTTTGCTGCCTGCAGAAGCCACTCCGGCTTTGGTGCCGACACGGCGCCGAACGGTTCGAAGACTTCAAACTCTTCCTCGGCCTGCGGGGGAGCGAACTCGTCGTCTGATTCCTCCGACGTGTCTGCAGGCACCGGCGCCACGCCCTCGGTATGATCTTCCACTTTGAACGTTTCGGGAGGTGTCGCCAGCACCTGGGCGCTGATCATCAGCCCGACGCCGATTGCGCTGACGGCGGAAAGCAGCACCGTCCGCCGCACGCCCACCGGACGTGACCAGAGGACCGCCCCGCACATCGCCAATCCACAGGTATGCGCGATCAGGCAGTACAGACAGAGATGTCCGATCGCCAGCATCTGCAGGCTGAGGAACCAGACAGCCGCCAGCCCGGCGGCCACCGCCCCGGTGACGACAGCGTCCCATGCACGCTGTCGCACGGATGCCGACTTGGCGGACTGACAGAACCACAGGGCGCCCAGCATGACGCCATACAGCAGGACTGCCGGCACACTGACCGGCAGGCCGAAGATTCGGGACCACCGGCTGGTCAGGACGTGACCACAGTCAAAGACCACGCCCGCACCGCAGCCAGCGACCTGTTCGGACCGCAATGCGGTGACCGCCAGATAACCTGTAACCAGCAGGGCCGCGATACAGAGGAATCGCAGTCCCCAGATGAAATGTCCCCCCGCAAACCGCAATTCGTCCGTGATGGTCGCCTTTGACAAAGCCATCGGATTTACCCCTTGAACGCCCAGCCGGATTCTCATCCCATCCCAGAGATCGCCAACGGTCAGGAAAACCGGACGGCCTGACCGCTGATCATCCAGTGATCCGGCTCGCGCCAATCGCCGACCCAGGCGCGCGAACACACAAATCACTGATCGTCGACTCAGAGATAGCCGCTTTCCCTGTGCAAACTGAGCAAAAACCGGGCGCTTCCGAACCGATTCTGTCGTTTTTTGACAGCGCGTCGTTAAACTCCCACCATCTTGGCGATTCGTTGCGACTTGCGCAGTTCGAACACATCCTCGCTGGACACAGCGGTCAACGCACTTCACTCATCGTTCTTCTCAATTGTTTCTTAATCTGGATGAGGTTGAAGGAATTGCGCGGCGGGCGTTCCTGTCGATGCGTCTCGGCGCACGCAAGCAACGAAGCAAGCCTCGCTCTGGTCTGTCGTTAGGGACATGCCGGCGATGACTTCAGAGATTCGCCCTGGATCAGGTCATTCCAACGACCAGACCGTCAGACTCTTGGGTGATGTGAACATGAACGGCAGGATCGATTCCCGTTCGACAGCGAGTTCAGCTTGATCGCTGCATTTGATGTTCAGCTCACAAAGAAAAACACCGCGGCACTCGGTCATGCCGAATGCCGCGGTGGGAGGACCTGCCAGCGATGCGAGTGGTTACTCGACGATCTTGCTGATGTCTTTGATGACGGCGTTGACGTCGAGATCTTTGACGTCAGCCACGGCGAAGTTCGACTTCACGCCCAAGCCGCTCGCCAGGACGACGGTGACGGCTGCTTTGGTGTTAATGCCATAGTCGTCCGGTCCGTTTTCGAATTCGTTCGGCACGACGAACGGAACATTCGACGCCTTGGTGGTCTTCGCGAGATCCTTGGCAGCTTGGGTCAGGGCTTCCTGATCCT
>JAHBXU010000717.1 GCA_019636315.1 Planctomycetaceae bacterium
TCCCATCGACGTTCCGATCCAAGCAACCCCCGGGTCCGCCGCCGCTGCCGCTGAATCGTCAACCGCGTCTCTCGCCGAACGACCACCGATCCTCGGCACGGTCGAACTGATCGCATTGGTTGAGCCCGCGGTTGTGCGGATCAATGCGCTCGACGAATCGGGTGAACTCGAATGGCACGGTAGTGGGTTTGTCGTCGACCCTTCGGGCATTGTGGTGACGAATGCACATGTCATCTCCGGGGCGGCTCAGTGTGTGGCGGTCTTTGAAAACGGAACGAAGTGTCCGGTCACCGGGTATTACGCACTGCAGGAGAAAAACGACCTGGCCGTGATCGGCATCGAACCGCCAAAAGGCGAGGAGTTCCCCGCCCTCCGCCTGGCCCCCGAGCCGCCTCGCAAGGGGGACACCGTGTTTGCCTTCGGTTGTCCGCACGGACTCGACTTTACCGCGTCCGACGGGATCGTCAGCAGCATCCGGTCGGCTCAGGATATTGAGGGGCTGCGCGGCGAGCCCACCCAGGGAGACTGGCTGCAAACGACCGCGCCCATTTCGCAAGGCAACAGCGGCGGCCCGCTGGTCAACGCGCGGGGAGAAGTCGTCGGCGTCAACTCGATGGTCCATCGCCTCGGACAAAACCTGAACTTCGCCGTCGCTGCCACGGAAGTCCGGGGTGAACTGGACGGTCGTTCCGCCGCGCTCACCAAGCTGTCGCGATCAACGGCTCCCGACGGCAATCCCCGCATGCGGGGAGAAGACCTGACGAAGAGCCCGTTGGGGAAAGAGAAGCTGGCGGGAGTCAAGAAGATCGCCGTGCTTGCACTCACCAACACCTGGTCCAAAGCGGAACATACGATCAACGTGTTTCGCAATACGGCCAGATTCGAGTTCAAGCGGGCCGGCATCGAAGTCGTCTCGATTCCGAACGACGATCTGCCCGTGCTGTTTGTCGGCATCGCCTACCACGGCCCATACGGCCGCTCCGGCCCGATGTCCGTGCAAGCCTTCCTCGTCGTCCCCGAGAAGACGGAGAGCGGACTCCCCAAGCTCTACACCATCTGGGAGAACGAAGCCGACCTCGGCTCCGCCACACGAGGCGAATCGCTCGGCAGCGCCGACCTGCGAAAGATCAAGGACTTTTTCCGCGGCTTCGTCGCCGACTACGAAGCCGCCGTCGCCGCTCAGAAACAGCTCGCAAACGAGGCCGCGACAAAACCCTAAGCCATCAGAGCCGCGAGCGTCAGCGACCGGCCACTATTGGCACGGGTTGGACACGCTGCGGGCGTTGAGCGTCCGTGAGTCCTCCGTGCGGACCATCACTTGTGCGCCGTTCCCACCAATCGATACAGCGCTCCGACTTCGCTCCAGACAACGCATATCCGACTCTGTTTAACTGAAGAGTTACGGCATGACTCCACGCGTGACATGGGGGTATATCGCCGCCGCGATTCTCGTTCTGAACGCATGCACGGATGCTCAAGACGGTGGTCAGTGCACCATTGCAAAGCTGGAACCGTATTCGGAATCGCGGATGACGATGTCGTGCGACGGGTGTTCCTGGGAGCACTTCAAGGCCAGGCTGGCCGCGAACTTTCAGGCAGGCACGGACCCCGTGTTCGTTGTGAGTGCTTCCAGCGAAGACCTCGTACCGACGCGTTTTGGAAGGAATGTAAAGATTGCATTTAACAACGCACGATTTTGGGAGGGAGCAGCGACAATCGCATCAAAGTTGCAATTGGACATTAGTCCCCTTTCATTCATCGACGGAGGCATGGAGTTCACTGTGTTTGGAGAAGGTCTGTTCCGGCATTGGCAGGTCGTAGGCCCTGTGCTTCTCGATGCACAGCTTCCCACGACGAGTGACCTCGAAGGGACACAGGGAGAGCACGACTCCGACTCTGCGAGCCGCAGCGTGACGATCCGGCCGCTCTGCTTTGATTGCGAGACCGACCAGCTCGATATTCGACTGCACAAGCTGCTAATGATTGGAACAGATGGCCGAGAGTATAAACTCGCAGCGAGACGTCGGGCGACTGGATCGTGGGCTGTCGAGATTCCGACTATTGAAAGTGAGATTCGCGAGATAAGAGGTGAATTGCTGGCGGCCGTCGCAAGCGACTTGTACAGAGTCTCCATACGCCCGGGAGGTGATTGCGAGGAATCGTCAATCGGCCTGCGGGCGCGATGTGCCCCCGTGCAGAAAAGCCCCAGCATCGCAACGGAAGGCTTTCACTATAGTCCTGCTGATGGCTTTACTCACGTTTACCACACGACTGCGGAGCTGACATGGAGCAACGGGGTGACCGTTGAACAGATGCGATCCATCGAGAAATTGACGATAGACGACGAGCCAGACGTCGATACAGGCCAGTTTGCGAAGCTGAGAGCTGTATTGAATGACCAGGTGTTTCTGGAGTTCATCAACTCTCGCAATGGGACTCCATCCCTGCGAATCTTGCAGGAATCACGAGAAGTGTTCGCAGATGATCTTGATCTCGCCGTGCGAGGTGCAGGAGGCTTGGGAGCTCCGCAGTATGGCGCAGCGACGGTGCCCGTCAATGCCGAGTCGAGCACACCAGCAAATTCGATAACCGTGACATTGTTTTCCGAACACAAAGATAAAGTTGAAACGTTCCATGATCTCCTGTTGAGGAGAGTGTCACTAATCAATACGCCATTCGCCATCAAGATGAGAGATGAGGAGGAATAACACACGAGGTGAATGACGCGCACTTCGTGCGGTCCAGGAGCTGGCTGGCAGTACCAGCGATGTCGTGTCGCCCATGCGAGCGGCTGGTGGATCCCCCGTCCAAGTTCGGCTTCAGGTCCGTCACCTGATCGTCGGTAATCATCACCGCGCCTCGGGCGGGTAAGCCGACCCGTGGCACCCGCGCGGCGTGAGTCATGCCGGGGTATCAAGCGCGGTCCAAGCGATTTCCACGACGCGCCAGACGATTGTCGCCACTTGCCAGAATCGCTCGCGGACTGCCTGCCCCCAGGTGATTCCCTCTGGAACCGGCCAAAGTAGCGCGTATGGGATCGAA
>JAHBXU010000718.1 GCA_019636315.1 Planctomycetaceae bacterium
TCGGGCCCAGAACTGGCTTTGCTTCAGTGCCTGGAAGAGGTTCATCATGGCGCCGTAGTGCTTGACGGCGAGGACGGCCACGGGGGACTCGCTTAACACTTGACCGGTCACGCTGCCGAGCAGAATGGACGCTGAGCGGCTGCGGCCGCGGGTGTTCATCACCAGCAGGTCCGTGCCGTTCAACTTAGCGGAATGCAGCAACGTCTTGCCGACGTTGTTGCCCTCCATATATGTCGGCTCGACCGCCATGCCGCGCCGGTCGATCGGTTCTATGAACTCTTCAAACGCCGTTTCGACGTTATGACGAATTTCGTCAATGTGGTCGTCGTACCGCACCATGGACGGGTCGGCGAAAACGTATGTCGCGGAGCATTCCGTCAAACCGACCGCCCTGGCAATGGAGACGGCCACCGACAGGCTGTCGGCCGCGTGATCGGAAAAGTCGATCGGCACGAGGATCTCGAAGATCGAAAGCGGGGCGCCCTCCGGAACCAGCCAGACAGAGCAGGGAGCGATCATCGCCAGCCGGCGAGCGAGTGAGCGTTGTCCGCTCCGCCGACTGTGATGTCCCAGCAAAATGACGTCGCAGCGATCCTGCGTCGCGAAGTCGATCAGCGCGTCGATCCGCACTCCCAACACGACGTGACAACCCACCGTCACATTCTCCCGAGGCCTGGCGAAGTGAGTCGCCACCACGTCTTCGCAGGTCTGAAGCACGCCAGCGTCTGGTCGGGGATCATCCATGATCCGCGCGGGGGTGCGGACATGAACAAAGGAGACATGATGAACAAGACCGGCCCGTGCGAGGAGCCGCGCGTAGGTAACGAGCGGCACGTCCTCCTCGGTTGCCGACAAGGCCACCATCATTCGCGGAAAGATCGCTTGCGAATTCATCACACGGACTGCGAAAGACCGACCGGTTCTCGTGGACGGCTCACGTGTTCGCCGGGCAGCACCACTTTCTGCTGGTCCGTACGAACGTCGTCCGGCGAGGAGTCCGACCGGTCGAGAAACGGTTTCAGTACGGCGTACAGAATCAGTGCGGACAGCACACCGGTGAGGAAGTCGGTCAACGGCACCATCACAGCGGTGTAGATCATCAGCGCCGCGTGGAACCAGTTGTGCCTCCAGACTTCCCGAATTTCCGACGGCTTGATCATGTTGCCGGCCACCCAGAGGAGAATGCCGGCGATGCAGGCCATTGGCACGTAGTTGAGGTAGGCCGCCAGGAACACAGCCAAAAGTAACTTGAGGACGCCCTTGAAGTAGCCGGCCAATGGCGTGACGGCGCCGGCCTTGATGCTTGTCGCCGTGCGTGCCAGCGCGCCCGTGCAGGGAAAGCCATTCAATAAAGGTGTGATCGCCTGCACCATGCCTTGTCCCCACAATTCTTTGTCGGGGTTGAACGGCGTCTTCCGGTTGTCGGCGAGCCGATCGGCCATTGACGAACACAACACGCTTTCGACCGCCGAGACGAACACGATGGCAAACGTGAAGTAGCCGATGTCCAGAAGGACGGACGTTTCCCAACCCGGCAGACTCGGACCGGTCCACACGAAGAAGTTGGTCGGAATGGCGCCGAAACGATCCTGAATCAGCAGAATCCCCTTGTCGGGAAAAACGAACGCTGTCAGCCCGGTGGCGACGCCCAACGCGATCAACGGAGCGGGGATGAAGATCGAAATCTTGAGCAGCCAGCGGGTCAGAACGAACGTCATCAGCGCGATCCCCAGCGCATAGAAATTGGCCGCATCGAATTGCGCAGCAATCTCCTGAAATTTGGAGAACACGCCTCCTTTCAACCCCAACTGCAGCCCCAGCGCTTCTCCCGCGTTGGACATGCCAATTACAATCGCGATGCCCACGGTGAATCCGACGATGATCGAATTGGGGACGAGTTTGGCGTATTTGCCCAGTCCGAGCAGTCCCATCGAGATCAAGACGATTCCGGACACGATGCTGACGAGGACGAGAAACCCGTGCCCCTGCTCGAATGTCCCGCCGCCGGGTTCGCCATACTTGGCCATCAGGCCGGCGATCACCGGGATGAACGCCGCGGTGGGGCCGTACACCTGGTACTTCGATCCGCCGAAGGTCCGCCCGATCATACAGGCGATGGCGCCGGCGATGATGCCTTGCTCGGGTCGTAAGCCCATCGCGATGGCGAATCCCATGGCCATCGGGATAGCCGTCATCGCGACAATCAGACCGGCGCTGCAATCGCGATAGACGGTGGACTTCCAATTCTGGGCGGACAAGTCTTCGAAGCGGTCGTCGAAGACATGCACGAACGTCTTGAAGCGGGTCCAGATCACGATTCGCCTCCGAAGTCAAACGAGTTCTGTTGACGAATGACCGCCAGGTCGATGCCTCGTGACACCCGGCGCCGGGAACTCTTCGCCGGGGTGTTCGCGATGATCCGTGCGAAAAGAGACCGGCGAAGGCCGCACCATTTCGTCAGGGGAGCGACGCTCCACACGACAGGTCCACTCGCCCGGCGGGGACGCTGCGCGCTCCGGTTTCCGGACGAACCATCACGACTTCCTGCTTTGCGAGCTGCAGGATTTGCCTCAGCCGACGGGGCCCGGCCCTCAGCCCCAGTCCCCAGCCCGGAGGGCCGCTGCTGAGCACGATCAGATCCACCTGGGTTTCGTCGGCATATCGCGCGACCTCACTCGCCAGATCGCCGAACCGAACCTCCACCTGAATGGCGGCTTCACTGAGAAGCTCCGCAGGAACCTCGCGCTGCACATAGGTCAGAATCTCGGCACGCACCGCATCGACCAGGCTGAGTTTCTGTTCGCCATTGGGATCGCCGTTGCGTCGGTCCAGGCGGTCGTACAGCGAATCAATCGCATCGAGCCAGTGCATCGAACTGGGCTGCTCCTGCGGGGGGAGCACGCGCAGCAGCGTCGTCCGGGCGTGCGACGCATTCGCCAATTGAAGTCCCAGCAGTACGGCAGATCGCTCGTACCCGGCCAGGTGCGTCGGGATCAGAATGTGTCGGCGTCCACGCCCGTTGCCGGGTGCACCAACCGG
>JAHBXU010000719.1 GCA_019636315.1 Planctomycetaceae bacterium
CAGTCACCTCTCATCGCGCCCTCGATGCTCAAGTGTGATTTCGGCAACCTGCACCGTGAGGTGGAGTTGCTCGAATCGGCGGGGGCGGAGTTGCTCCATCTGGATGTGATGGATGGCCACTTCGTGCCCAACCTGTCTTATGGACCGGTGGTCATTGAGCGGTTGCGAGAGGTGACTCAGTTGCCGTTTGACGCCCATTTGATGATTTCAGATCCGGCAAAGTACCTGGACGATTACATCGCAGCCGGTTGCGATGCGGTGACCTTTCATATTGAGGCGGTTCCGGAGCCGGCCGACTTGTTGCAACGGATCCGCGAGGCGGGTGCACTTGCTGGATTAGCCCTGAATCCCGGCACCCCTCTGGCGGCCATTGAACAAGTGTTGCCGGAATGCGATCTGGTGCTGGTCATGAGCGTGCAGCCGGGCTTCGGTGGACAGGCGTTCCAGCCGGATGTCCTCGACAAAGTGCGGGAATTACACGGTCTGATCGGTGACCAGACATTGATTTCGATTGACGGCGGGATTGGTCCGGCGACAATTTCCCGCTGTGCGGCCGCAGGGGTTGACCTGTATGTCGCCGGGAGTGCGATTTTTGATGCCGCGGACTATCGGGCGGCGATCGAAGAGATGCGTGCTCTTGCTGCCGCGGCCGCGTGAAAGTTACTCAGACGAGAAGGATGCACTCATGCCGATTGCGGCAGTGATTCGCCCGGGAGAAACCGAGTTCGACCAGCAGGGACGCGTGCAAGGCACGCTCGATCTGCCGTTGAGTGAGCGGGGACTCCAGCAGGTGGGCGCGATTATCGAAGCGTTACGAGATCAGTCCATACGACAGATTTACACGGGGCCCCACGATCCCGCGCGGATCACCGCGCAGCTTGTGGGCGACGCGTTGGGAATCAGCGTGAAAGAGCTCGATGCGCTGGTCAATGTGGATCATGGGCTGTGGCAGGGGCTCTGTTTTGACGATATCAAGCGAAAACACCCTCGCGTCTTCAAGCAGTGGAACGAATCCCCGGAATCGGTTTGTCCTCCCGGCGGAGAAACCTGCCATGAAGCGTTTGAACGCGCGCAGGTGGGGTTGCGGAAAGCCCTGAAGCGGAAGGACAATTTTGCGGTCGTCAGTTGCGAGCCGATGGTGTCGCTCGTGGAATGCATCCTCAGGCACGAAGGGCCCAAGTCGTCTCCCCCCTGCCGCCCGGCCCGAAGCCGGCTGGTGGAGCTGATCGAGGTCGCCAAGCCGGAGGCGGTGGCGGCCGTCGATTGATTTACGGGACGTTCGCCAAACCGTATGCCGTTCACTGTCGACGGGCGTTTCACTGTAACCCGAATTGTGAGCAAGGGTTGGACGCGTTGCCCTCGCTGACGGTACGAGTTACGATCCCATGACGAATCTCTGAAACCGACTACTCAGCCGCAGCCCTCGCAGCCACCAATTCGGGAGGTTGCCGAGGGAGAATGCTCACGACGAGCATGAGAAATGGCAGTCTATGAGCTCTCTGGAACAACAGCAGTCTGCGGCCAGCCCGAGTTCCCCGGCGATGAACCGCAGAAAACGCGGGGTCCCGGAAGGGTTGTGGCTCCGGTGTGACGGCTGCGCGGCCACCGTGTTCCGCAAACAAGTCGAACAGGGTCTCGGGCTTTGCCCGGAGTGCGGCTACCATTTCTCGGTTCCGTCGAAGGTGCGGATTCAGCAATTACTCGATACCGACAGCTTCGAGGAATGGTTTGCCGACCTGTCCCCGTGCGACCCGCTGGGTTTCGCCGACAAAAAGCCCTACAAGGAACGTCTCGTTGCCGAACAACAAAAGACGGGTCTGCGGGAAGCCTGTCTCGTCGGACGGGCTTACATGCGCGGCCGCCCGCTTGTGTTCTGCATTACGGACTCCTCGTTCATCATGGGGAGTATGGGTTCGGTGGTCGGTGAGAAATTGACCCGTGCGATCGAACAGGCAACCGTCCTGCGGCTTCCGTTGGTGATCGTCAGTGGTTCCGGGGGCGGTGCGAGGATGCACGAGGGGATCCTCTCGTTGATGCAGATGGGGAAGGTCTCGGCGGCACTGGCACGGTACCACGACGCCGGAGGCTTGTTCGTCTCCGTACTGACTGATCCGACGATGGGCGGCGTCGCGGCGAGCTTCGCCTCCCTGGGCGATCTCATTATCGCGGAACCGAAGGCGCTCATCGGGTTCGCCGGTCCCCGAGTCGTCCGAGAGACGATCAAGCAATCACTGCCGGAGGGCTTTCAGCGAAGCGAGTTTCTGCTCAGCCACGGCTTTGTCGACCGGATCGTTCCCCGACCGGAGTTAAGGGGTGAACTCTCCCGGATCATCGACTATTGTGAAATGTCCGCAGAACCCTGAATGGACCATCTGACCGGCCGCAACCGGGACGCCGATGAAGTTCCTGCAGAAACTATTCGCGCGACGTCCCCGAGTCGAGAAGGTCGACATCTCCAAACGGTTCGATCTCATCGGGCGCGTTGGACAGGGAAGCATGTCGAAAGTCTGGCGGGCCACCGACCGCCTGACGGGCCGCATGGTCGCGGTGAAGGTTCTCGACCGGGCCAAGACGATCCGGTTTGAGAAGCGCTTCGTCGGACTGAATAAGCCCGCTGAAGGCGCCGTCGCCGTCACGCTCAAGCATCCGAACATCGTGCGCACCCTGGAGCACGGAATCACCGTCAAGGACGAGCAATACCTGATTATGGAGTTCGTTGAAGGGCGTGGGCTCAGCTATTTTGTCGACGTTCAGAGTCAGGAAACCAAACGGCGTCGCCTGCGGCTCATCATTCAGCTCGGCAGCGCCTTGACCTACCTGCACAACCACAACTGGATTCATCGCGACCTCTGCCCACGAAACGCGATCGTCGACACGGAATGGAACGTCAAGCTCATCGACTTCGGGCTCGTCGTTCCCAATACCGAGCCGTTCCGGGCGCCAGGCAATCGCACGGGAACAGCAGATTACATGGCGCCCGAGCTGATCATGCGGCAACCGACCGATCCGCGGATCGACATCTTTTCCTACGCGGTTTC
>JAHBXU010000072.1 GCA_019636315.1 Planctomycetaceae bacterium
GGTTGCGGTCGAAAAGTTCGATCGCTTCCAGACGATCCCGATGAACTCCGGATTCGGCCAATAGGGCCGCCAGCAGTCGACGCGCGAGAATAAGCGATGGCGCGGCCCCCGCGGGGCCATCGTTCACAATATTGCGGAGCACTTGAGCCGCCTTCTCCCGGTGTCCCGTCCGAACATAGAAGCGAATTGCCGACTCGAACTGCCGCAAGTCGTCGACAGGCATTGCCGCGACAAGATCGTAGGCAGCGGCAGCACGGTCGACGTCCCCCAGCACGTCAAAGCATTGGGCCAATGTGAAATCGACCACATCGGCTGGAACGGCGGACCGGGCCTGTTCGACAACCGAGCGCGCATCGTCTGTGCGGTTCGATGCGGTCAGGAAGATGACGAGCGCGATCCATACGTTGGGATCGTCCGGGGCCAATTCTGTCGCGCGGCGAAATGACAGCTCCGCCTGTTCGGACTGCCCGGCCAGGTGTTGGAATTGTCCGAGAGCAATCAGGTTCGGCGCGTTGGGGGAGTCGGACGCCGTCCCCATGCGGGCGAAACGAAGCGCCTCGTCAACGGCCTGATCCTGCAAAGATGCCAGGGCGCCGATCTGGGCCATGCGGGCGTCCAGTCCGCGTGGCGCCATTTCCTCAAATTGACGAATCAGGCGGCCGACCTCCGCGGACTCTCCTCGTTGCATCAATAGTCGCGCGAGTTGAAAGACGCAGTCTCGGCTGGGATTCCCGAGTTGCATGGCAGAGCGGTAATGTGCCAGCGCGGATTCCACGTCCCCTTTCAGCCGCGCCACATCGCCTCGTCGCGTGGACAGAGCGGCCGTTGGCGGCAACTGGGCGTCGAGCTCCGCCAGAATGCGGTCGGCAGCGTCCAAGTGCCGCCGATCCCCCCGTTCCACCAGCGCGAGCAGGCGTTCCACTTCAGCAAATCGCCAACGCACTCCAGAGGAGCCTTCGATTTCCCGCATCTGAGCAATCAATGATTGTGCGTTCTCGTCATTGGCTTCGATCAGATCCAGGATGACGAGCGACTGGAGAACGGACAGGTCGTAGGGTCGTTGCAATTTGACGTCCAGCCAGGCGTTGCGCGCCATGGCAAAATCTCCCATCGTCTGCCAGGCGATCGCGAGGCGGCGTCTCAGGTCGGCCCGTTTGTCCGCGTCGGCCTCATCGGGTGGGAGTGCATTGACCGCTGCCGTGAGTGCGTGAAGTTTCTCTCGGTCCAGTGCTTCGGCCGCCAGGAGGATGCGCCCCGGCAGCGTGATGTCGGTGCGGCCGATCTCGGCATCAGCCCGTTTCAGAACTTCGCCGGCCGCATTCCAGTCTTGCCGCGAGCACTCCACGTCGAACAATTGCAGCCAGAGTCGCGCCTCGCCCGGAGAAACTTTGAGTGCGCGTTCGAGGATCTCGACCGCAGCGGCCGGTTGTCCATCGTCGATGAGAAATCGAGCTCGCAGGAGTGTCGCCTCGGTCGGATTGGGTTGTTGCTGAACGGCGGATTCCAGGGCGGCCTCGACCTGATCTCCGCGGCGTGCCGATGCGGGACGCCGCCGCTCCTGTTCCATAACAATCATCGCCGACGCAGCCGCCGCTTCCGGACTGTTGGAGAGCATTTGAAATCGCTCCAGTGCAGCGTCCAGATTGCCGTTCCTCAGATAGGCGTCGGCCAGTCGGAAGACGGCTTCTGCAGAGTTTGTGTTCAAGGCCAGAACATCGAGACACGCTTGTTGTTCGCGGTCCGGCTGCCCCATCTCACGATAGCAGGCCGCGAGCTGGAGTCCGGCAATCGTTCGCACGATCGGACCGGTCTCGCGGCTCTCGGCGATGCGGCGGTACAACTCGGCCGCGGCCGGCCAGGCATGGCGGCTGAAGGCGTTTTGAGCGCGTAGAAACTGCGCAATCTTCGATCCTGATCCCGCGCGGCCCGCTAGTTGGGCAATGACGCCGTCCGCTTCGTTCGGCTTCCCATTGAGGATGAGCACGTCAGCGTACACCTGGAGTGCGGTGTCCCAGTCCGGCCGCTGCTTGAGAAGCGCTTTCAGCCGCGCTTCCGCATCGTCGTAATCCTCGGCCAACACGGCGAGATCAACCTGTGCGAGTGCGGCCGCGCCGTCATCGTCGTCACCGGCGGTTTCGATTCGGGTCAGTTTCTCCCGCAGTTCGTCCAGTGACAGAGGTTGTTGCGGCCAATGATCGAACGCGATTAACGACACCAGGAAGACAAGAACATCCGCATCGTTGGGCGCCAATCGATAGGCGCGGAGCGCATCGATTCGGGACTCGCGGACGGAACCTTGCTCCCAATGGAATTGAGAACGCGCCAGATAGGCGGCGGCGTTTTGCGGGTTGCGTTGGACCAGCTCATTGAGCCGCGCGAGCGCTTCCAAAGGCTGCTCGAGCGGCCCGCTCTGCAGCCGGACCAGTCGTTGATACAGCGTCAGATCGCGCGGTGCATTTTCGATCGCTGTGGCATAGGCGGCGGCGGAGTCCTGGTAACGGCCAAGGTGTTCCAGGTTTTCGGCTCGCAGGGCGAGATATTCCGGATTCGTCGGTTCCTTGAGGATCAGCTCATCCAGGTGAGCCACCGCATCTGAATGAAATCTCAGCTGGGATTCTCCAAGCTTCATATACAGGTCCACCAACCGCCGTCGCACCGGGTCGGCATTCGGTGTGCTTCGCAGGATCCGCTCGAGGAGCTGGGCCGCTTGATAGTGTTCCTCAGGCGAGTCTGCGCCTTCCGCAATGGAGAACGCGAGTTCCTCGATGGCGGGCAGGTCGTTCGGCGTCAATGTGAGATATCTCTGCAGGTGCCCGACGGCAGCCTCAGCGTTCCCTGCTTCCCGGGCTTGCATGCCCTGCGTCCGGAACTCTGAAGCGATTCGATTCAACTGATAGGCATGCAGACCGAAGACACCGCTCACAAGCACGACGACCGCGATCAGCGAAACGATCAGAACGCGGTAGTTCACCGGCGATGGCAGAACGCCGCTCAACACCTCCGCGACATCCGCATCGTCCGCTGTTTCAACAACGGGTGACGGCACCCGCAGCGCCTTCGTCGGAACCAATTCCGCATCAATCGGTCCAAGCCGAGGATCGTGGAGCATGAGAAAAGGCTCGCGAGAGGAATACGAGAAAAGCAACCGAGAAACAGTCGCGGCCACCGACTGCCGCCCTGCATTCCAGAGTTCTCCGCACCCGGGTGGCCCGACACGTCCGTCGTCCGGGAGATTCCCTGCAGCTCCATTCATCCAAAGGACCGGGTCAGTTCGCTCTCTGTCGAGAGCGTCATTCCGGGTCCGTGGAATCGGCAGCACCCGTCAAGACTCCGAATCAATTGCTGTTCCCGACTCCGTTGACGGTTGAACAGCAATGCCATTGAACGACTGCACATGAACTCTTGTGGGTCGCGCAGACGCACAATCCACCCAGTTAACTCATGATACCTCGCCTTTTAAGGGGAACATCTTGGGATTCGTGGAGATTCCTCGACAACCGGATTTCGTGAAGATGACC
This sequence comes from Planctomycetaceae bacterium, assembly GCA_019636315.1. Classification (GTDB taxonomy): domain Bacteria; phylum Planctomycetota; class Planctomycetia; order Planctomycetales; family Planctomycetaceae; genus JAHBXU01. The sequence goes on from JAHBXU010000072.1 coordinate 3,519, forward strand.
AGTCAGCGGATGCATCGATGCCGAGGGTGTGATCATTGACCATAAATTGACGCAACAAATTGAAACAAAATGCTTAACGACGAAAGTACACTCGTGCTGACCGCAAGGGTGCCAGTCGTCGACGGATCGACATGCGCCCATGGGACGCATGGATAATATGGGTATTCTGGGAAAATATTGTTGGATTGGGCTGCACACCCGAGGTATATTCACGGCTTACCGTATTGTCATATCCCGTTTTCTCGGAATGAACAGGGTCGAAACGAGGGCACATCCATGCGGGCACACCTGTGGGCTTTGGTTGCTGTTAGCTTGGCCTCATTCCCCGTCACGGGCCTCGCCAGCAGCACGGCGTTCACCTACGAAGAAAACTTCAATGTGTCGTTTCCTTCTGGTACCAGCTATGTTACGGCGACTTCTTCCAACCTGGGGGCGGAGTGGAGCTTCTACTCTTCGACGTCGCAGGGACTGAGGCAGATTTACAACTGGGGGGGCACACGCGGCGGCGTCCTGATTCTCCACGACGGTGTCAACGACTCAACCTACACCTTGAACGAAGCGATCCTCACGCTCAATCTCCTTGGCATGAAGGAAGTGACATTGTCGTTTGAGCACTATGACTCAAACGACGAGGAGCATGCTCTCGGGACGGCCAAGTACACCAACCACAAGAACGCCGATGGAGTCTCCGTCAGCAGTGACGGCGTCAATTGGTTCCCGCTCGTCAACTTCAATCAATCCAACAATACGTGGAAGACGTACACGGCCAGCATTTCAGACTTAATCACCAGCATCGGAAATGCCAGCCTGTTGCAGCTCACCAGCCAGTTTTTCATCAAGTTCCAGCAGTACGACAACCGTAAACACGGCGACGACGGTCGCAAGTTCGACAACATCCTGGTCTCAGGCAAAATTCCGCAGAATACCCCCACCAGTTCGGTTCCCGAGCCCGCCACCGCAACACTCTTTGGCATCGGCCTGCTGGGCATGGCCTGGGGCCGGCGGCGGCGACAGAAGACCGCCGACGCGTGACAAACGCATCTGCCTGATCTGGAGATTCAACATCCGCCCTGCGCTTCCGCGCAGGGCGGTTTCGTTTCGCTTGAGGGCTTGCCGCGCGGGACGCCCGAAATCAGCCGGCACCGTCGTACGGCGGTGCGACGACGCAACCACACCGAGGTGGGGCGCTACACCCCGCCTTGCCAGCCCAACTGGCCCATCTGCGCTATCCATTGCGACCAGAAGACTCTTTGCAACCAAAAAACTCATGTGTTGCTTGTGCGAAACCGATAATCGTAAGAACGCGACTCATTCGCACATTCGGCGTACCTGACCGGGAGTCAGGGGCTGCAATTGGTTCAATTCTGCCGTCACCGAGTTGCGGGCAAACTACTCTTTCGTGCAGGTTGTCATGACCGCCGCACGGAACGCTCGGCGTTTTTCGGCTCGGGAATATCGGATTCCCGCGTCCAGTTGTCCCCAGACTGCCACCAGACCTGCCCCACCGTGACCGTTGAGAGGGTCAACGGACGTGGCATACTGGCCGCCATTGGTGGGCCCCACTCTGGAGCAAAGGGAACGACATGCTGGGACAACAGCCGACTCTACCGGGTCGCAATCCCGACCTCACCGACACGCGCGGCCTGAGTTGCAAGATGGCCGATACGATTGACGAATGGAGTGCGGCATTCTCCATTGTGTATGATCGTTACCGCACGTGCGGACTGATTGATCCCAACCCGTACAATATGCGGGTTCTGCCGTACCATCTGCTGCCGTCCACCAACACGTTTGTGGCCATGCAGAACGGCCATGTGGCCTGCACGGCCACGCTGGTCACCGACTCGTCGGAAGGACTCCCGCTGGAACCGATCTTTCCGGCCGAGATTGAGCGTAAACGACTGGAAGGGCTGACATTGGCGGAGGTCTCCTGCCTCGCGAGCCGCATCACGTCGGCGAAGACGTTCTTCAACATCTTCCTGCCGCTGCAGCGGTTGTTGAGCCAGCATGCCCGGCGATTCGGCGTTGATCAATTGATCGTCGCCTGCCATCCGAAGCACGCGCGGCTGTATGAGCGGTCGATGGGTTTCCACCAGTTCACACACGAGACGACCTACAGCACATTGCATGATGCACCTGTGGTCGGGATTGCACTCGATTTCGCGGAAGTCGACCGGGTGCGTCCCCCTTGCTGGGATGCCATGTTCAAGGACCCACTGCCGCTGGCAGACCTGTTGCCGCGCCCCATGACGCCCGAGGCCGTCGAGTACTTCGCTCCGATGGTCGACATGCTCGCGGAGTGCGTGCCTGCATTTGCCTGAAATAGTTGTTTCGATGGGCGGGCCAGGAGTCGCCCTATCGGTGGAATTGAAGTTGCTCGCACCCCTCAAACTCTTTCCCTCATCGCGGGAGTCTCCCATGCTTGACTTCAATGTCCTACTGCTGAGCGGCGGCACCCGGGTGCCGGTGCACGTCGGTGCGGTCAAGGCCTTGGAAGAAGGGGGCGCCCGCGTCGCGGCCTGGGCTGGCGTGTCGGGGGGCAGCCTCGTCGCTTCCATCTTTGCCTGCGGCTACTCGTCGGACGAGGCGGCCGAACTGATGTATAAGACCGATTACCGCCAGCTTCTGGATCCCAGTCCGGTCAGTCTGGTCCGCCGGCTCGGCCTGTATGCCGGGCATCGGTTGGAACGCTGGCTGGATCGCGTGTTCGACGGTCGCCGATTTCGCGACCTGAAGGTGCCGTTGTCTGTGCTGGCCACGGACGTCGCGACGGGAGCACCCTTTGTCTTTTCCAAGGATCGGACGCCCGACTTGAAGCTGTCGACGGCCGTTCGCTGCTCGATGAGTCTTCCGGGAATCTTCGCGATTCCTTACGTCGAGGGCCGGGCGTTGATCGACGGCGGCTTTACCGCCTCATCGCCCAAACTGCTCTTCCCGGAGAATCAGCAGACGAATTTGGTCATCCGCATGGAGGAATCCGATCGCGGGCACGGCGACGGCGCCCGCATTTCGTCCCGCCGCGGATACGTGTTTCACGTCGCCAACCTGATTCTTCGCAATCTCAAGCCGCTCAGCCATCCCGAATTGTGGGACTATCACGTCCGCATCCCGGTCGGCACCAGCACGTCGCTGAAGTTCGACCTGTCGCAGGAAGAGAAGAAAGACCTCTTCCAGCGCGGCCATCGTGCGTGCCGCGACGCCCTGGCCAACGCCATTCTGGACATCGCAGGATCGGATTTCGCCGATGCCTTCGTGCTCGGAGACGAGCTGTCGTCCTCCGATACATCGGACTGTATTGACGCCACAGCCGTCCTGCGATGGACGGGGACCACATAACTGGCAACGCATGTCAGACTGAAGTGTGTTCCGACAAAGGTGAGGATCGCCTTACGTGCAGAGCGACTGACGACGAGCATCGACCGGTCTCACCGTCGCTTCGGACGCCGCACTGATCAGCGCCAGGGAAACGCCGACGCATTCGGGAGGCGAGTCTATTCGGGGTGCCCGTCCCGCTCGAATTCCTCCAAACGGGCGTGGAGCGTATGCCGAATGTGCCGCAGACGCTCCTCGTCGGTGATCTTCGCCCCCTTGGCATCGGTCACGTAAAAGACGTCGATCACCTGGTCGAAGTGCGTACCGATCTTGGCCAGATCGACCGAGACGTTGAGCTCGAATAACGCCCGGGCAATCACGTACAGCAACCCGGGTCGGTCGTAGGCGAACACATCGAGGATCGTGCGGCTGCCGGATGAGTTGTTGTCGACGACGACGCGGAGCGGAAGATCGGCCACCGGACCTTTCCGCAAATGCGATCCGTATCGCCGGTTCGCGCGGAACAGCCGTTCGATGGGGACGTCTTCCACGAGCACGCGGCGGATCGCGTCGCTGACTTCCTGAATGCGATCGGCCGGCACGTCGCCCGAATAGTCCCGATCGAGCACGCGGAAGCTGTCGACGACGATCCCGTCAGCGGTTGTGTTGATGTCGGCCGAGATGATCTCCAGCCGCTTGGACGTCAGGGCGCCGGTGATGCGATGGAAGACGCCCTGTGCAACATCCTCGCGCATGATGATCCGGTAGTCGACCGATCGGGTCAGGCGATCGAACAACCCCTCCACACGAATTTCCTGCGGCTTGAGGTGTTGAATGATGTCCAGGTCGGCCGCGATGCGATGCGGGGAGGTGCACGTCAGGTAATAGGCGGAGAAGCCGGCCAGTTGCCGGTCGACCCAGCGTTGCCAGGCGGCGTCGTCCGGTGTTCCATCGAGCGGCACGATCGATTCGGCGACGTGCCGCTTCACGGCCTGCATGCGGGCTTCTTCCAGATAGCTGTACCGCTTGCCGCTCACAATCATCATCGCGCGATCAAACAGGTCCGCCAGCAGATCCCCTTTCCAGGTGGTGAACACCCCCGGCCCGACCGCCATGATGTCCGCCACCGTCAAGACATACAGCATGCGGAGCGTATCTGGTGTGCCGACAGTGCGGGCGAACGCGACGAGCAGCGACTCATCCGTAAAATCCCGCCGCATGGCCAGGTCCGCCATCACCAGATGCTGCTGCACGAGCAACATGACCTGGTCGCGTTGTTCCTCTGAGAAATGCAGGCGTTCCGCCACGCGCTCGGCGATGCGGCGGCCGAGCTCGCTGTGGTCTTCTTCGTATCCCTTGCCCACATCGTGCAGCAACAACGCGAGATGTAACACATCCTTGCGCTGGATCTGCCGGTACGCCGAGCCGACCGGGCCGTCGTCCTTGTCGAAACTGGCGACTGTTTCGATCGCTCGCAGTGTGTGTTCGTCGACCGTGTAGCTGTGATACTGATTGAACTGCAGCAGACACCGGGTGTGTGTAATCTCCGGGATGACGTAGTCCAACAGCCGGCAGTCGAACATCTGACGCAAAACCGGGCCCAGCATGGGGGGCGAACTGAGGATGTCCCGAAAGATCCTCGCTTCGTGTTCCGAAAGCGGCGCGGCAACTTTGGGAACCGCGTGTTTGATTGCCTCGATCACGCGCGGCGACGGAAGCAGCCCATACAGCGATGCCGATTTGAACAACTTCAACATGGCGGCAATCGACCCGGTAATGCGCGGCAGGTGCCGATCGCGCACGTCGATCTCCTGCGGACGGATCAGGAGCACACCGTCAGAACGATGCGTGGCAAAACCGTCGATCACCCTTTTCAGCAGCGTCGGTCGTCGCTCCAGTGAAATAAACCGGCGGGTGATCTCGGCAATCGCCGAGCTATGCCGAAAATACTCCTGCATGAACAGCTCGACGGGACGCTGAGCGGCCGTTCCAATGTATTCCCCCTCGACGGCGAGTCGAAGCTGATCTTCCCGTGTGAGCACATCCTGAGCGCGGCCCGCGGCAAAATGCAGGTTCAACCGGATGCGCGTCAGGTATTCCCGCGCAGTCCGCAGTCGACGGATGTCGTCCGCCGGCAACAGACCATGCAGGCGGAGCGACTCCAGATCCGGCTGTCCGCATAACGCATAGGTCATCCAGCGAATCAAATGCAGATCGCGCAATCCTCCCAGCGACTTCTTGACGTCAGGAGTCAACTCGAGAGCCGTCGGCCGAACGTCCCCCCAGTCCTCGCTGCGCGCGGCGATGCAGCATTTGATGAACGCCCGCAGGCGTGCACGAACCACCTGCGACTGGTAGGCCGACTTCATTCGCGTCACGAGGCCCTGGTCACCCCACAACCAGCGGGCCTCGACAAGCGACGTGGCAATCTGACCTTCCTGCTTCGCCAAAGAAAGACACTCGCGGGTCGTCCGGACGCTATGTCCCAGTTCGAACCCTGCGTCCCAGCACAGTTGGGTCATCTTGGTCGCCGCATCGCGAAATTCGCTGCCCGGCGTGCCGCGGTCCAAAAACAACAAGTCGATGTCTGAGTAGGGCGCGACCTCCCCGCGTCCGGTTCCGCCGACCGCCACCAGACTGCCGGATGTGCGCGCCAGGTCACGCTGGTCGGCCGGCCAGTCGGCGATGGCCAGTTCCATCAACTCGCAGAGCAGTTCATCGAACGACTCCGACAGGAAGCAGGCGACCGGGACGCCTCCGCTGCCCGATTGAAATCGCTGGCGCGCCTGCTCTCGGATGCCATTCACCCGGGCGCGCAGTTGCGGAATGTCCGGTGAGGAGGACGGGGTGGGTCGGACCAGATTCATGGGTGATTGTTCGGGCGCAGCGATGGAGACGCGGGGGACACTCGGCTGCACCGCACGACAATCTCAACATCGTATGGTCCGATGGTAGCAGCCCGACGCCGCGGCGGCCCGCGCGCCACGATCGACCGCCGGTTCCAGGTGCAATTTCACGGGGAAAGCCCGTCGGACCGCGCGTCCTTTTTTTGCCTGATTGCGGCAGCTAAAGTGAATGGATCGAACTGGAAGCCCTGCCTCAGATCCGTCTGCTCTATTCTGGAAGGAGTGATCCTGACCATGACTCTCCCACGTCTGCGACTTGCGTTGGTCATCATCCTCGGACTCGCCGCGACTGCGGGGACGCAGGCCGATGACGAACGCGGGTTCAAAAAGATCTTCGACGGCGAAACACTGAAAGGTTGGCGCGGCGACGAGGCGTTCTGGCGCGTCGAGAACGGAGCCATCGTCGCCGAGTCGACGCCCGAGAATCCCTGTCGAAAGAACCAGTTCCTCGTCTGGGACCAGGGTGAAGTCGACGACTTCGAGTTGAAACTACAGTTCCGCATTGCCGGATCCGATCAGGCCAATTCGGGCATCCAGTTCCGTGGCTCGCAGAACGAGGACGGGCACGTCATCGGATATCAGGCGGACATCGACCGCGCTGGCCAATGGGTCGGTGCTCTCTATGACGAACACACGCCGCGCACGATTCTCGCCCGCCGCGGAGAGAACACGGTGATTGCGCAGGACGGCGACCGACAAACGTCGACGTTCGCATCAGCCGACGATTTGCTGAAGCACATCAAACGCGATGACTGGAATGACTATTCGATCACGGCCCGCGGCGATGCAATCACACTGGCCATCAACG
>JAHBXU010000720.1 GCA_019636315.1 Planctomycetaceae bacterium
AGAATTCGGCCGTTGCGATCGGCGACGTCGGTGCTGCCGACAAACCCCTCGCGCGGTCCAATGTCGCCCGATGCGCCTTGAATGAAGAAGCAGGGAGCGCGCGTCGCTTCCTCGACGACTTCGCGCATCGCCCCGATGTAGTCCGGGCTGATGAGCGTGTTGTCCCAGGCGAGCGTCGTTGGATGGCAGGCATAATTGACGACTGTGGCGAGGGGTCGGTTGTCGGCACGCGACTGCACGCGGGCCACGAGCACGGTCGAGTCGGCCGGTCCGCCCGGATTGAAGCCGCACACAAAGTGTCCCGCCGTTCGATCAAAATAGTCGCGGTTGGTCGCGAGCGCGCACGGCCCGGCGCCGTAGAGGATCGTCGCCGGCTCGGCCGACGTGATGGCGTCCTGGACACCTCCACTCAGTTTCTCGGACATCGCGGCGAAGTAACCGGGAATCAGATCCCCCCCCGGCAGGGAGAATCGCTCCCGCCCCATCAGTCCCGCCGCATGGGTATGCGAGAAGTATACGATGATCCGTTCCATGGGGATCTCGTTCTCGGTCGCCACACGGCCCAGGATGTCGTTGAGGTCGGGCGCCGCCATCAGGCAATGGTCGAGCGCGATGAAGACGAGCGCCTCCGAACGGACGTCCTCCGCGCGGTCCGGTGCAAGGATCAGTATGGTGAACGTCAGCGGTCGATGCACACCGGTCGCACGGTCGTGAGCCGCTGCTCCCCACATGCGGTGATAGATGCCGACTGGCGGCGTGACGTCGCCGCGCGCGACGCCCGCGATGCAGCGGGATTGGGGAAATTCGATGCGGTCAGTCATCGCCATGTCCTTGAGAGTGTACGTGAAGAAAAATCGTCACCCGAAGCGTCGGCGAGGGACCGGGCGTCGAGGGCGCGGTGCATTTCCCATGCTTACGATTCGCGTCCCTTATCTGTGTTCTCGGGCAGTGCCTCGCTTGGTGAGCTCTCGTCAAACACCGACCCGTGTTCGCGAAGCGGCAACCAGCACAATGCAGCCAGTAAATACATCGTTCCAAACAACACCAGCACGGCGTTCCAACTGTTGCCATCGAAGAATTCGAGCAGTGCGGGGCTGCGATTGATCAACTGTCGAAACTGCGGCACGAGTGTCGAAAGGAGTGCCGACCCGAAGTTTCCCGCCATGTTCATGGTGGCGAACACGGAGGCCACGTGCCGGCCGCCGAGGTCGATGGTCGTCGCATACGCGCTCGGCCCGGCGCACGCGGCGAAGAACGCACCGGCTCCAATCGATAACGTCGCCCACTGCGGGTCGGGGATGAAATATGCCCCGAACACCAGCAGGCTGCACACGATCAGACTCGAGAGCGCGACCCCCTTCCGCGCCAGCGCGCGACTGCCCGTTCGCAGCAGCACCCAGTCCGAAAGCCCCCCACTGATGAGCGCCGCAACCAGTGATGCGAGCAGAGGAATGGCATTCAACCACCCGGAGGCTTCCCGCGTCACATCGCGCGTTTCCTGGAGATACGTCGCGAACCAACTGGCGAACCACACGTACGCGGCCGCGCGAAAAAACTGCTGCCCGCAAATGAGCCACATCGTGCCGCTCCGGAAGAGCCGTCCCCAGGGGACGCCCTCCGGTTGATGGACTGCGGGGTTCTGCACCGGTCTCCCTTGCTTCACGAGGGCGACTTCCGCCGCGTTGGCTGAGGGATGGTCCTCGATGCGATCGCGAAACCACCAGTAGAAGCCGATCGCCCACGCGAGCCCCGGCAGCGCGTATGCGGCGAAGACCACCCGCCAGCTCACGACGTCGAGGAGCAGCACCGTCAACGGTGCCGCGATCACCGCCCCGGCCTGCATTGCCGCGGCCAGAAAACCACTGGCCAGCGCTCGCTCTGTGGCCGCGTTCCACCGCGAAATGGTATCCGCCGCACAAGGAAACAAACCCGCTTGAGCGACCCCCGCGATCGCCCGACCGACGAAGAACAATACGGCTCCCAATGTCGCTGCGCAGCCGAGCATCGCGACGGACCATGCCGCGGCAAAGGCCGGCACGCAAATTCGCGAACCAAAGCGCTCCCCCAACCGTGCGGCCGGAATCTGCGCGAGGGCGTAACTCCAGAAGAACAGTCCGATGATCAGCCCCATCTGCGCTTCGGAGAGTCCCAGATCCAGTCGGATGGTCTTTTCTGCGACAGCCAGACACTGCCGGCACACGTAGGCGATCGCCGCGGCACCCGCAAACCATGCGGAGAGAGTAAACCGCGCCCGTGTTGGGGTCTCTTTGGCCAGGGGGTTGTCAGCTTCGGGAAGGTGCATGGCCACACGAGTATATCCACGAGCGAGTCGCGGAGCGATCAGTGCGGCATGCCGTGTCAATCGCTCCATGCCGAGCGTTGCGTGTGATTGCCGGGTCGGTCAGAATCGTGTGCCTCATCGGCCACCGGCGATCACAGAGCGATCATGAGACGATGCACAGACCTCTTGCGAATCAAGCGGCCCTCATCACGGGCTCTTCACGCGGACTGGGACGCACAATGGCGGAGGAACTTTGCCGTCTGGGCGCCCGTGTCGCGATTCACGGGACACGGCCCGACAGTCCGCGCACATTTGGAGAAGGCGAGTCGATGCAGCAGGTGGCCGATGACGTCGCACGCGTGTGCGGCGGAGAGACCATGGCCGTCTGGGGAGATGTGACACGCGAGGAAGACGCGCAGCGAGTTGTCGCCGAAGTTCGTCAGCAGTGGGGAGCTGTTGACATTCTGGTGTGTTGCGCCGGCGGAGATATCGGCGCTGCGGGGACGTCAGTGGGCAAGGGGGGGCGTCCGGAGAATGACGATTGCCTGAACATCACACTGGATGATCTCCGCAGCGTCATGGACCGGAATCTGTTAGGGACGATCCTTTTCTGCCGCGAGGTCGCGCCGGAGATGCGGGACCGGCGTCGTGGACGGATCATCACGATCGGCAGCATTGCCGGATGCTCGGGGCGGGAGAGCGGGGCGATCTACTCCGTTGCCAAGGCCGCGGTGCACGAGTATACCC
>JAHBXU010000721.1 GCA_019636315.1 Planctomycetaceae bacterium
CGACCTTGAGCAGTTGAAAGCGATGTCCTGCGGGAAGCGTCGTCGAGCGGAATGTTGTGCCCGAGGAGCACTCGCGGAGTCCTCGCCGCTATTCGTTGTGCACATTGAAGAGGGAATCGGGCGGCCCGGTGGGAATTACGAATCGTGTTGAATTTCTGAATCTGGCAGGGCTGGTCGAGGGGGGAACGATCCTCGTTGCACTGGGGGGCGGCTGGCTGCTGGGAGTATCGCCCTGGTCGTCCATCGCGTGGAGCGGGGAAGCCGTCGCCGTTGGACTTCTGGCGACGTTGCCCATCCTGGGTGTCTTTCATCTGGCAACCGGGCCCCGGACAGTCGCCGTCGAAATGCTGGGCGAGGCCCTCAGCCGGTGCCGGTGGTATGATCTGATCCTGCTCGCCGCTCTGGCAGGGTTCGGTGAAGAGCTGTTGTTCCGGGGCGTTCTGCAGCCGTGGCTGGCGCAATGGAGCGCGCCGTTCGCGTTCCTGGCGGCCAATCTCGCCTTCGGCGTGATGCATGCCGTGACCCCGTCCTATGCTCTGGTGGCAACCGGCGTCGGGATGTATTTGAGCTGGCTGGCGTACGGCATCGGCGAATCCAACCTGCTGCGAGCCATCATCGCGCATGGCGTCTATGACGCGATCGCCTTCGGCCTCGTCGTCAGGCAATATCGGTCGACCATGCGGACACAAGGATCGGAGTGAGACAAATAGTGTGGCGGCCAACGGTGTCCACGAATAGCGCATCGCGCAGAAGAATCCGTCTTAGTGAAGGGTCTCGGGAAAGTGAAAGCCGTGGGTGACGCGGTGCCGAACGGGCACGTCGACGATGCGATCTGCGCGGCGCTGCGGCAGTTGCGCGCCCTGCCCGAACTGATGCAGCACGTTACAGCAGCCGACGAACCCGAACTCGCGTTGCAATCGCGGCTCCGTCAGGAATATCCCGATGAGGTGGTGCGACTGGCAGTCGCCCTCCGTGATCTGCGGCAGCGAGCCGGCGCCAAGTTCACTCGGGCCGATCGCATGTGGTTCGATCGCGTCGGTTTGGAACAAGCGACGTCGGAAGCCGTGGCGCGGCACAAAGCCGCTCGATTCTCCGGTGCGGTGGACGATCTGTGCAGCGGAATCGGCGGCGACGCGCTCGCTCTGGGCGCCCACTGCCAGGTGACGACCGTCGACGCGCGTCCTGAGGCCGCTCTCATGACGGCCTGGAACGCCGCAGCCTATGACGTGGCCAGCAACGTTACGACGCGCGTGGGAGACGTGGAGCGCACTGCCGTATCGTCGCCGCTGGTGCACATCGATCCCGACCGCCGGACCGGCGCGAAGCGGTCGGTGCGCATCGAAGACTACCGGCCGTCGCTGGAGTTCCTGCACAACCTCATCGACACGCGTGTGGGCGGAGCGATCAAGCTTTCGCCTGCCAGTAACTTCGGAGGCAAGTTTCCCGGGTGCGAAGTGGAACTGATCAGCCTGCACGGAGAATGCAAGGAAGCGACCGTCTGGTTCGGCGAGCTGGCGGGCAAGGCCCCGTCCCGCGCCACCGTGCTCCCGTCCGGAGAGACCATCGCGGCCGATCCCATGTCATCGCGGGCGCGGATCGGCGGCCTGGGACAATTTGTCTATGACCCGGATCCTGCCATCGTGCGATCGGGCCTGCTCGACGTGGCGGCTGTCGCACTCGGCCTGGAACGACTGGATGCGGAGGAGGAGTACCTCACCGGCGATCGACTTGTGACCTCACCGTTCGTGCAGACGTTTGAGCTTTTGGCGGACCTGCCGAACAACGATCGGCAGATCCGTCGCTGGTTCCGGGAGCATGCGTTCGGACAAGTCGAAATCAAATCGCGTCATGTGCCGATTGACGCCGACATGGTCCGTCGCAAGCTTCCGTTGGCGGGCCAGAACGCAGGGGTTCTGATCTTTGCGAGGGTCTCAGGCCGGACGCGCGCCCTCGTCTGTCTGCGAACGGACCCGCGCGGCCGACTTGCCGGAGATTGATTTCAGAGATTGCGGAAGGGGAATTCGGCAATCACCTGCATCTGCTGGATTGGCTGCGGCCGCGGCGCCGAGTTGAATGTGAACCCGTACATGAGCACGCGGCCGGAATTGACTTCCCCGATGTAGATCGCACCCGACGCAGGAGATGACGGTCCGCCGGCGGAACGGAACTCGGTGCGTGCGGGAACCATCACATACTCGGGCGATTGGCCCGCCTGGATGCCGAAGTCAGCAGCCACCTCACGCCCAAAATACTGTGTGAATGTGTTGGCCTGGGAGTTGTAAGCGGCCCCCACCAGACGGCCCGTGGTGAAGTCCAGCACAAACATCGCTTCGCTGGTCCCGACCTGGGTCGGCGCCGCACACATGGCGAACTTCTCTCCTCGCGAGACGCCGATGGCGTACGCCGGTTCGCTGGGCCAGTACAATGCGATCGCCAATCCGACGAGGACGCCGCCGACAAGCCATGCCATGCGGCTCTCAGTGACACGTTCACGCACGGGAGTTCTCCTGAAATTCGCCGGCGACTGGGGGGGAATCGCCAAGCCACGAGTGTGAGACGATCTTCGACAACATCAACCATATCGCAATGCCCGCGGCATGGCCAGTGGAGTTGTGGCTTCGTCGAACGGGCGGCGCCCTGATTCAGATCGACATCGGGAGTCGATGGCCTGCTTTTGAGGTGGAGTGGGCAAGCTTTGCTTGATTGGCGAATGGGGCGGCATGACGCGGACCGGTTGAGGCGGTGCCGATCAGCGAATCGGAGAATGGCCGGAAACTCCAAACGGGCCCTGCATTTCCGCGATGAATCGTCGAGAGTCACTCCGTCATCTCGGCGCGTGGCGGAATTCGGCACTCGTCTTGGGCGATTTCCATCAGCGCGAAGCCGATTGGAGCGACCGACGGCAGGCTTTGCCGGTGGATGCTAACCCCGAGGGTGACACGCGGCATGAATGGCCTTCAGGCGGCTGTGCTCCACCTGCGTGTAGATTTGCGTCGTCCGGATGCTGGCGTGGCCCAGCAGTTC
>JAHBXU010000722.1 GCA_019636315.1 Planctomycetaceae bacterium
CCGCTGGCGTTGTCCTGATCGCTCAAGAGTCCGATCAGCACGGTGTCCGTGTAATCGGCGTTCTTCTTGAGATTCTGCGCGATCATCAGGGCTTCGTTACGGCCCATGGCGAAGTCGATGACGACTGCGTCCGGGTGCAGCGATTCGGCCTGGATGCCGGCTTCGAAGCCGCTGGCGGCGAGTTCGGTTTTGAACTCGTCACCGGGCATCATCTCGAACAGTCCGGCGCGAACCTGACTGTCCACTCCGACGAGCAGCAGCTTGCCCATCGCTTCATCTTCCAGTTCGCCAAGCGGCATCCCGTGTTCCTTCAGGAACCGGATCAGATGCTCGCGCGGGATGCGGCGATCCTGGGATCCGGGGATTCGGTAACCGCGGAGGCGTCCCGAATCAAACCATTTACTGACGGTGCGCGGGGCAACCTTACAGATCTTGGCAACTTGACCAGTTGTGAAGATCGTCCTCATTGCGGGCTCTCCAATTCACGTGATTTCGGGTCAGAGGGTGCGTCGTTCCCTCTGGATCGTGTCCCCGTTCGTCCCTCCGCAGTGACGTGACGTGCGCGCGGGGCACACGGCATGGCTGCCGGCGGGACGGATGTCATCAATGGTCAAGTTCCGTTCCATGCGGGTCCTACGAATTGACCAGTGCTGTCTGGGTCGGGGCCGTCTCAGAGTTCTGGATGTTTTCCAGGAGTCGTCCGGGAATCGGCACTCGCTGTGACGATGCCCGTGCCGCCGACTGCCTGGGGCAGGCGGCGTCGCGTGAGGCGGCAACACGAACTGTGCAGCCGCGCAGCGGGGAGCGGACCAAAGCACCACCGCAGAGCATCTTGCTCTGGTGGCCGGTCGGTATTCTAAGCGTCCATCCCCCCTGACGATTTCCGGGACCGACAACCGCCTCTTGCGGATGCCTGGGTCGGTTGACCCGATTGGTCCGTACGAAATCGTCTGACGTGTACTATCGGGTTCACGGAGGCGAACACTTTAAGTTGTTCGCCGGATTGGGCCGCTGGTAGCGGCCGATCCTGTCAAGCCCAATCCGACCTCGGAAATGCATTGCCCTGATGCGTTCGCCAACCCGGAAAGTTTGCCTTCTCCCGAGAAAATCGGTCGTAAGAATCGTACGCAGGAAACCATTGGGAGGGAATTGGCTGTTCTCTAATCGGCATAATCCGCAGAATCGGACCTGCAGGAGCGTCCCAACCTCGTCCTCGTCCGTTGCTCCAGACGATTCGCAGCCCGCCGAGCATGCGCGAGGCGGCCCTCATGCGGCTGCGGTGCGGGGACGAGCGTCCAATCGTCGGATGGCTCAAAATCGTCAGCGACTGCGCTGTCCGCCCGATCTGGCCACTGCGTCAGCGGGAGCGTTGCCGGTCGGGAATCGCCGAGACGACTGAGTGCTGGTCATGGCCGGTGCTGGTCATGGCCGGGGAGCATCGGCCGCGACGACCTGCGACGCGGGCAGGCAGGCCATCTTGAAATACAGACCATGTTGCTCACAATGCGCCCGGTACGATTCGGGCATTGCGTCAACGGTCGCGTCGTCCCATTCAATGATGTACTGAATGTCCGCTCCCCGCCCTTTTTGTTCGGCGATCGCGCCGGTCCAGCCGGCGATTGACTGCTGCGGAAACTCAGGGAGTGTGACGCCGTCGAGCACTCGAACGGTCGCACCGGGGGCAAGCTTGCCTGACTTCTTGTTCGCCATGGTTCCTTGAATCCGCCGGCCGGGTCCGGAGCGCCTCCAGAGACGTCGGGCGGCCAAATCCGTCATGAAACTGCCGTGACGCCCGCCTTCCACACCGGCGACTCCATTCCGCCGATTCGAGCAACGGTCTAATCGATCACCTGGGCCCGCCGGCGACAAGCAATCTTCCTCCTTCGTCAGACCGTTCTAACACGTTCGGCCCAACGCTGTCAAAAGGGGGGCGGCAATTGTTAATGTTTCCTTCGTCCACGCCAGCCCCCCCGTTGATCGATCACCAGGTCGGCGGCGAACTCCTCCCGGAAGAACACCCTGCAGTCTGCGGCAAAACATGCCCATGAGCAACACTCAAACTCACGATTCGGAGAACGAGGCATTCCAGAACGACGGCTTCGTCGTCGTGCGGTCATTGCTCAGTGCAGAAGAAGTGGCGTTGTTGAGCAGGGTCGCTCGCGCGGACCTCGGGCTGGCGGAGTCGGCCATTCACCGCCGCGATGCGACGGGACAGGCGACAACGCTGGCGGTTCGCAACGATGTGTCGGACGACATGTACAGCGCGATCGCCCGCAGCCGCCGCATCGTCGGCCGGATGGAGCAATTTCTCAATGGCGAGGTCTATCACTACCATCACAAACTGAATCTGAAGCAACCTCGCATCGGCGGGGCGTGGGAATGGCATCAGGATTACGGGTACTGGTACCAGTTCGGATGTCTTCTGCCCGACCTGGCGAGCTGCATGATCGCAATCGACCGTGCCACGACGGAAAATGGGTGCCTGCAGGTGTTACGCGGCTCCCAGATGATGGGGCGGCTCGACCACGGCAAGATCGGTGAACAGACCGGAGCCGATCTGGAGCGTGTCGAAGTCGCGTTGCAGCGGTTCGAGCTTGTGCACGTTTCGCTGGAGCCGGGAGATGCCGTGTTTTTCCACGCAAACCTGCTGCATCGCTCAGATCAGAACCGCAGTGAGCATCCGCGTTGGGTGCTCATCTGCTGTTACAACACGCGGCGCAACGATCCGTACAAGGAATCACGGCATCCGCGCTACACGCCGCTGGAAGTCTGGCCCGATGATGCTGTTCTGCCTGCGGGACATCGCCAGCTTGAGACCATTCAAGCGGCCGGCGCGTAACCGCGGACAGGATCGACGTGCCCGGAACAGCCTGCAGAACTCAATCGGCTTCATGGGGCCGTGCGGCCTCCCCCCGTGACGAGGGCGTCGTTGTCGGTCGGAAGTATTTCATGGATTCGATAACGACCAGCCGCCGGGGCGCCAGTCGCACGGCCAGTGCGAGCAGGTAGTTGAGCCACCC
>JAHBXU010000723.1 GCA_019636315.1 Planctomycetaceae bacterium
GGGCGGCTGCTGACGCTCGACGATACGGTCGAGTTCTTCAACCTCGTGCTGGGGCTGAAGCTCACCTCTGACGAAAAGCAGTCCCTCGTCGCCTTCATGCGCTGTCTGTAGGCAGATTGCCGAAGTTGCAAGCCGACGACGCTGGAGTTTTGTAAATCCTACATCTCCTCGGAACCGTCCGAGGGGAGGATCAGACGGAGAACGTTTTTGACCAGAACGTTCTAAACCGCTTTATTGGAAGGGGTTCGGCAGCGGCACGGTGGTGCTGCTGAGGAGCGTCCGGCGGATTCTGCCGCAATTGGTCCCAGTGGTGCAAAGAGGAATGGGCATCGCCCGCGAATGGAAAACTTCCGGCGGGAGTGATCGACCCATCTGGCCTGGGTGGGCCTGCTGCTCGGCAGGCCAACATGCCCGGGCCCCCCCACTGTTCTGACGGCGAAGACGAAGTCCGCGGGAGGTGAGACGCCCTCCCGCGGCAGGATGCGTCTGCAAACGCCGTTCAGGCCCAGCACCTGGAAACGCCCGCGCATGGATGCCAGAGCACTTGCGGTGACCGCACTGTTGGTCGCTGTCTGCCCCGCGATCGCCGTTTCGGCCACGCACAGGACAAAGAATTTCGTTGTCACCGCCGACTCGGCCGAGTTTGCCAAACAGGCCGGAGAAGCTGCCGAGTACTATCGGCATCATCTGGCGATCTCCTGGCTGGGCAAGCCGCTGCCCGGCGACTGGTCGCAGCCCTGTCCGATCCACTGTAAAACGGGACGCATCGGGGCGGGAGGCGCGACGTCGTTCACCTTCAACAATGGCGAGGTCTTCGGATGGAAGATGGACATCCAGGGGAGCGAGGAACGCATCCTGGATTCTGTACTGCCCCACGAGATCAGCCACATGATCTTTGCCTGCCATTTCCGCCGCCCCCTCCCGCGCTGGGCCGATGAAGGGGCCGCCACACTCGTCGAGCACGAATCGGAACGCCTGCGACAGACGAAATTGCTCGACCAGGTGATCAAGACGTCTAAACGGATTCCGCTCCGCCAGTTGCTGACCATCAAGGAGTATCCCCGCGATATGCAGGACGTCCTCACGCTCTATGCAGAAGGGTACTCGCTGGCGGACTATCTTGTGCAGAAGAGGGGAGAGCAGGGACGTGCAGCGTTTCTGGCGTTCCTCGGCGACGCCCTCGACAAGGGATGGCAGCACGCATTCGAAACGCATTACGGAATGGGCTCCCTCGACGCCGTCGAGCATGAGTGGACGGAATGGGTCTATGCAGGCAGCCCGATACTTCCGTCGCCGGATGGACCGCTGGTGGCCGGCAACGACGTCAAGGCGGACTCGCCCGATTCGGCGAATCGGATGCAGGTTCGCGGCCAAAGCCCCGAGACCTTCGTCGCGGCCGCGAAGACCGATCCGCTTCCCAAGCTGAGCCGGCCGCTGCGTGAACGTACACAAGCCGCGCACCTGGCCGCCCCTCCGCCCGGAACTCCGTCCGACACAAATGTCGCCGCCCCCTCCTGGGAAGGCATCCCCACCGAACCGATCTCGGTCCACCCGGCCCGCCCCGCTTCGGCGCCCGATCCAAAGCCGAAGTGGCAGTTCCCCTGGCAGAAGTCAACGGACCCCGAAGGGTCCCGTTCCGACCGTTCAATCGGCTTCAGTAACACCCCCTCCGGACCAGCCACCCGGCAGTCCGCATTCGATTTCAGCCGCTGAGGAGTGAGGATTCCGTCAGCAAGATGCTGTCCCTCGAGCGGGGGGACGATGTGACCCGCCACGGCTCAAATTCCTGGTCTCTCCTCCCTGACCTCGGTTGCCCGAGCCCACCGACGAACATCCCCCCATGCGAAGCGAGCCCCGATCCCGCATCGGGGCTCGTTTTTTTGCTGACAGCGCGGCTGTGTGGCCAAGTCGTCGCGGAGGCTTTGTCCACGACTGCGCGTGTCAGCAGGGAAAACGTCATCCGCAATGGACATCAGCACCGCACGGGCCCGACGGGACGGATTTCCAATTCTTACACGCCAGAGCGACCGCTGCCTCGCTGGCGCCGCTCTCGATCAAGGCTTTGATGCGATGCGTTGGTCCAGGCCGCTTCGCATGCGATTCGCAATGTTCCCAGTCGACAAACGGGAGATCGGGTGCCAGAATAGGACATCCAACGCACGGGCTTCCGCGTCGCTGCCCGATCATGTTCCCCAATCCGCAACGACCGACGGAGATTGGACGATGAGTTACGCTCCCGAATACGATTCCTCCCAAGAACGCGACCTGTTCGCGATTGACGCCGCCGCCGATGCGCGGGCCGGCTTCATCCGCCGCACCTATGCCCACCTGTTCGCCGCCGTCGCGGCGTTCGCCTGCCTCACCGGGTACTTCCTGACGTCCGGCGTGCTGGAAGGTCCGATGATGCGGATCATCCAGAATAATCAGTGGTTTCTGGTCTTCGGCGGCTTCATGGTGGTGAGCTGGATCGCCAGTTGGATGGCCAACAGCGGTGCGTCGCCCGCCGTGCAGTATTTTGGGCTCATCCTTTACACAGTCGCTCAGGCGGTGTTCTTTGTCCCGCTGCTGATGTTCGCGCAGGCGTTTGCCGGCGGCAATAGCCTCATCATGCAGGCGGGTGCTCTGACGCTCATCATCTTTGGCGGGCTGACCCTGACCGTGATGATTACGGGGGCCGATTTCTCGTTCCTCCGGACCGGGCTTGCATTGGCCGGTCTGGCGACCCTGGGACTGATTGTTGTCTCCTTCTTTATGGGCTGGAACCTGGGGTTGTGGTTCGTGCTGGGCGTGATCGTCCTGATGTGCGGCTATATCCTCTACGACACTTCGAACGTTCTGCACCACTATCGGACCGATCAGTACGTGGCCGCGTCCCTGGCGCTCTTCGCCTCGCTGGCAACGCTGTTCTGGTACATGATTCGGCTGCTGATGATCCTCAACAGTCGCGACTGAGCGTCATTTTCGCGAATGCATCGCACCACAGGACAACAGAAAGCCCACGGGCCACAACCCGTG
>JAHBXU010000724.1 GCA_019636315.1 Planctomycetaceae bacterium
GCACCGCGGAAAACGGTTTCACCCCTGCGATTCCCGAGCGTCCTGTCGATCTGATCTATCTCTGTTACCCGAACAATCCGACAGGTGCCGTCGCCACGCGGGAGACGCTCACTCGCTGGGTCGAATATGCCCGGGCCCATGGTTCGTTGATTCTGTTTGATGCCGCGTATGAAGCCTTTATCACCGATCCATCGGTCCCGCACTCGATCTATGAGATCCCTGGGGCGCGCGAGTGTGCGATCGAGTTCCGCAGCTTCAGCAAGAATGCCGGATTCACAGGGACTCGTTGTGCGTTGACGGTCGTTCCCAAGGAGGTCGTTGGTCGGACCTCAACGGGCGACAGTCAGGCGATTCATCCGTTGTGGAACCGCCGCCACTGCACCAAGTTCAATGGAGTCTCCTACATCGTTCAGCGAGGAGCCGAGGCGGTCTACAGCGAAGCGGGGCAGCAGCAGACCCAGTCGTTGATTCAGTTCTATATGAAGAACGCGGAGTTGTTGCGGCAGGGCTTGGCGGCCGTCGGGATTGAGGTCTTTGGAGGGGTGAATGCCCCTTATATCTGGTTGAAGACTCCGGGCCAGGCGACCAGTTGGGACTTCTTCGACCGGTTGCTGAATCAGGCCCATCTGGTCGGGACTCCCGGCAGCGGCTTTGGGGCGAGCGGCGAGGGATATTTCCGTCTGAGTGCCTTCAACAGCCGAGAAAAGGTCGAAGAGGCCGTAACCCGGTTCCAGAAGCTGATGGGCTCTTAGTCCGTTCGCTTTGGTGAGTCTGAGCCGACAGTCTCGCGGCGTCCAGACGCGAGGCACCTGATCGTTCACGTGTTTGGACGACGCCACTTCTGTCGCCGGCGCTGGCAGTCGCTGCGGCATTGAAGGGGACCGTAAGATCTGTACTGAACGGATCTTGCCGCGGATTCTCGCGTCACGTCAGGGGAAACTCAAATCTTTTTGACAGCCTAAATTGTCAAAAACATGGACTCTGCTATACTGTCTCTGGATTGAGTCCACAAATCTGGTCAAGTGACATGCATTTGACGCGAGAACAAAACGATCTGGAACTTCTGCGGTTGATCCAAAAGCTTCAGCCAGCGACGGTTCCGGGACTTTGCGTCGGGCTGGGCGTGACCGCGACCGCGATTCGACAGCGGTTGCTCCGTTTTCAGGCGGATGGACTCATCACCCGGCGGACGGAACGTCTGGACCGTGGGCGGCCTCGGAACACGTATGAGTTGACCCGGGAAGGCCTGAAACTGCTGGGGGATGACCACGCCGAGATCGCCTCGATTCTGTGGCGGGAGATCATGGCGATCGAGTCTCCGGCGGTGAGGAAGCAGTTGCTGGCGGGGATCAAACGCGCGCTCGTGGAGCGGTTTGGCACCCGAACCATTGAGGGGGGACTTGTCGGCCGGTTGCAGCGGCTATGCACCAGTCTGGTGGAACATGGATTTGACGTCGAACTGGCCGAGTCGGCGGTGCCGGGCAGTCTCCCGATTCTGCGAGAGAACAATTGTCCTTATCACGAACTGGTGGCGGAAGACGCGAGTTTTTGTGAGCTGGAGCAGTCCGTGTTTTCCGAACTGTTGGGAGTCCCGGTCGAACTGTCGACGTGCCGTCTCGATGGTCACCGTTGCTGTGAATTTCATGTCGCTTCGGCCTCTGCGCCTGCGGTTTAGTGGCGGAGCGATGACCCAATTTCGAGAGAATTTCCCGATGCCTTGCGACCACCGCAACAAGAGCCTACGAATGACTTTGGAGTATTGTGTCTGATATCGGCCGGAGCGCACCTGGAGTGCCCCGGCCAGGGACGAGGAGCATTTGACGATGACCTGGATCGAAGGCAAGTTTGAAGAGAACGTCATCACGACGACGCTGGAACAGGCGATGAACTGGGCCCAGGAGTCGAGCGTCTGGCCGATGACTTTCGGTCTGGCGTGTTGTGCGATTGAAATGATGGCGGCGGGAGCCAGCCGGTATGACATCGATCGTTTCGGGGCGGGTGCCTTCCGGGCGACTCCGCGTCAGGCGGACCTGATGATCGTCGCCGGGACGGTGACCTACAAGATGGCCAGCCGTGTCCGCCGGTTGTATGAGCAGATGCCGGATCCGAAATACGTGATTGCGATGGGAGCCTGCACCGTCGGGGGAGGTCCCTATTTCAAGTATGGCTACCATGTCGTCAAGGGGGTTGATCTGGTGGTCCCCGTGGACGTGTATGTCCCCGGCTGTCCTCCCCGACCGGAAGCTTTGCTCGAAGGCTTGATGCGGGTTCAGGACAAGATTCGGGCTCGCCGGTTGACTCGCAATGCCGAACAGGTGCTGCCGGTGCCGCATCACACAGGATATGTCAAAGAGCCGGAAATCGTACTGGCCTGAAATTTGTCCGTCAGAGGTTCCCGTGTCCACGGAGATCAAGCCCATCACCGCTCAAGAGTTCATGGAGATGCACTTCGACGTGCCGGTGGAACTCGTGCGCGGTGAGATCGTGTTTCTGTACGGGGTCGGCGAGATGACGCGACCTGGCTGGCGGCATGGCATCGTTTGTCAAAATGTCGGCGGACAACTGTGGGCCTGGGCTCGGTCGTGTCGAGCAGGTCTGGTGGCGAGCAATGACACGGGATTCCTGACAGAACGGAATCCTGACACTGTGCGTGGTCCCGATCTGTTTTTTATCTCGGCCAGCCGACGACCGGTCGGAGAAATCCCGGCGGGGATATCCGACGCGATCCCGGAACTGTGTGTCGAAGTGTGGTCTCCCGGAGACCGTTGGAGAGAGGTTCACCGCAAGATTGATGAGTACTTGAATCGTGGAGTGTCGGAGGTTTGGGTGGTGATTCCGGAACGGAAAACGGTTGAGGTGTTCCGTCAGGAAGAAGCTCCCGTGATCTTTGCGACGGACGATGTGTTGCGATCGGATCTGTTACCGGGATTTGAATGTCGTGTCGCTTCGCTGTTCGAAGGACTCGACGAACAGGTTGGATGAGTTTTCTTTCGATGAT
>JAHBXU010000725.1 GCA_019636315.1 Planctomycetaceae bacterium
GACCGTTGCCTGAGTGCAGCGAACCCTTGATGGCGCAGCATGCCAACCGCTTCCTGACGGTAGCGTCAGGTCTCGCCGTTGGACGTCAGGAGCAGATCAGCAAACTGCGTGCGCGCCTGACGCCCCTCACCCTCACTGCAGTCTCCGGGGTTGAGATTGATGCGGCCAGCGTGACGCCGGTCAGTCCGAACGACCATCTCTCAACTTCGGTGCAGGTCCGCCCAACCGCATCGAGGGCCGGCTATCCGAACGGACAGGCCCGAGTCGCCGTTCAGGTTCTTGGCAATCCGATCCCTCGGATGGCCGCCGCCTGCCCGATGGCATCGTTGCGAAACGGACAGGTCTTCGACGCCGAGTTACCGCTCGACGCCCAACTTGTCCAATCCAGTTTTCACGACGTGAGTCGTCCACTACTGGCCGAGTTCTGGTTCCGCGGAAACTCCCGTCGCAGCAGCTTTCGGATTGTCCCGGCAGGCGGGCGAGTGACAGAAGTCAGCATCAATCCATCGGCCGCCACCACATTCACTGTTCAGAGTCAACGTCTGCGCGGCGCCGCAATCACCTTCGTACTCGACTGCTCCGCGTCCATGCAGGAGTTACTGGCGCGGGAAAGCGAACCAGGGCAAACGCGAAAGCACACGGCCGCCATTGCGGCTCTGCAGGGCTTGTTGTCCGAACTCACCGATCAATCGGAAGCGAATATTGGCGTCATGCTCTATGGGCACCGCGCGAGTCATGATGCGGCTTCACAAAAGACGTTGATCCAGCAGCGGTATGCGGAGCGATTCACGGTCCCCAGCGGCTTACAGCCGTATGCCGATGTCGAGTCGATCCTCCCTCCCGGACGATTTGGGGCAGCAGAACTGGGCATGGTGGCCGCTCGATTGGAACGTCTTCTTCCCTGGGGTGAAACACCGCTCTATCTGGCCGTCACACGGGCAGCCGCCGACTTCCAACAGCTTCCGGCCGATGTGCCGCGACATCTCGTTGTGATCACCGACGGAAGGAACTATCAGTTCAATCCCCCTGCGGCTCAGCGCGTCGATTTCACGGACGCACTCCACAGCGCTCAAGCCGCGAACGTCATGGTCCATGTCATCGGCTTTGCCATGTCTGCGGAGGACCAGCAATCGGCCGGCGATGAGTTCGGGACGCTTGCCGCGCAAACCGGCGGGACGTCGCATCTCGTTGTGAGCCGGGCTTCCGATCTGGTCAGGACGCTGCGTGCTCTGGTCGGGCCCGCAACGTTTCAATGGACCACTCAGGATGGACGCGTACAGGAGTCGCCGGTGAACGAACCAGTTGTCTGGAAAGGTCCGTTACCAGGCCGCATCAACGTGATGTACGGAACGTCGACTTCTGAGATCGCGCTCCGCGGAGGGGAAGCGGCGGTGCTCCTCGGCGATGCGGCCATCGGCGCGACAGACACTCTGGAATCCGCCGATTACACCGCGCACAATCCGCAGGTTGTTCCACTCGTTGGGGGAGGAAGCGGGTCGCCCCCGATCGTGGTCGGCATCCATCAGCCGCGGAGAGCGGGGCTCGATGCCGATTTTGAGTTCTCATTGCAGCGCGCCGATCGATTGTTTCTGACGCGGCCCGTCGGATACGACGTTGTGATTCAGCCGCTGGACGCTGCAGGCGTCGCCATCGGATTACCTTATCGCGACAGTGGACGAGAGTTCGCTCCGCGGATGCCTGTTCCCGTTGTCCAATTGCAGGCGACAGGCTGGCCAGCAGAGGCCTCTCAAGCCGACATTCGATTCACGATGATCGCGGCCGATGCAGCAGCACCCGAGCGAATTTCTCTGCCCCTGGCGTCCGTCGCCGCCCCTGCCGTTCCGTTGAGGTCGATTCCCGGAGTCCAATGGGAGATCCGCCAGACGACAGAATACGTGCAGTGTGTGCTGCGACATCTCGCTGATTCGCCGGGAATGGGCAAGCTGTGCGTCGACTTTCAGAGTGGGCCGAGCTTCAAGTCGGTGCAGCGCCGCATTGATTCGGACGCACGCATCGAAGTCCACACGTTTGTTTACACCGAATCACAACCAGAGAATGCGGCTGCGACGATCGAATTCGCTCTGCCATCACCGAATGCACGTTGGGAGATGTCGCGGCCGTGGCGTGTGCGCCTCGCATCCGAAGAGGGCCTCATCGCCCCAACAAGGCAGGGCCAGGCTGCGGCGGTGGGACCAGTGATTCTTCGATGATCTCCGGGTCCGGACGCTCAAGCGACTCAGGTGGCGGGCAGGGCAACGGGAGCGGTCCGCCGCAGGCGTCCACCGCAAGCCGTGCGACGCGGCGCACCGGGGCCGAAAGTTCCAGCGGACAGCCGTCCGGACCAACCCCGTAGCCCAGTTCCCACAGCCGATGCCGAATGGCGGGCGTACAGTTGCCGGTCCTGTCGCATGGATCGCAGCGGTTGCCGGCGGTCTTCAGGATGGCTTCCACCGTCGCCAACCGGACCTTGGGGTTCCGATCGTCCATACCTGCCAGCAACGCTTCTTCGACTTGAGGATACGCGGCTGATCCGACTTCAGCGACCGCTTTGATCGCCTTAATCTTCTGCGGCGCCTGTTGCTCTGCCGCGAGGACTTGTGCCGCGTTCTGAACAGCGATACTGGGAGATGCCATCGCCTCGGCCGAAGCATTGAGCAATAGCGGCGGCATGGGCTCCAATCCGGGGAAGTATTGCCCCAGGTGCGCCATCGTTCGCTCGTGCTTGAGGCGATGATGCACGACGAGTTGATCGACGCCCAGGAACGACCACAACGTGAAGGGGGCTGCCGCACCACCCGGAACGGGAGAGTACGCCGCCGCGCAGCCGGCGAACATCAACAACAGCACCGCAGCAAGCCGATCGCGAAACCGCACCGGCGAATGAACCGGGCGGGGGACGTCATTTCGGCGGATTGTTCGGCGCTTCTTGTGGACGATCGAGGCGCACCGTAATGGGAGACGGCGGTTTGTCGACATCGATCGTCAGCTCACTGTGGCG
>JAHBXU010000726.1 GCA_019636315.1 Planctomycetaceae bacterium
CGACTAAGAATGACAGGTCGTTGGCATCGTCCGATGCAGCGATCGACGACTGAGAGATCAATCGAGCGATTTCAAATCGAGCGCGGCCCGGGAGTTCACCCGGAGCCGCGTTCGTCGTTTGGACGCCGCCCCAACCTTCGGCGATTCCTGCCGCAACGCCTGCGGACGCTCAGAGCACGCCGCCGGAAATCGCATCGGATGTGGGCGAATCCTACAAAATCGCGCATTCCCTGTCGGTCGCGAGCCAAGTTGACTTGACAGAAAATATTGGTCGGCGATATCAATCCGCCCCTCAACTCTCTCTCTCAGTCTCTCCTCGTTACTCCCTCGTTCGACGACCTGGCTCGCCGCAAGGCTTGATGCGTCCGCATCGAGTCGGCAGCTTCGTCTCCCAATTCCATTCGTGCACGCCCCCGGTCCGTGTCCGGCTCGGGACATGTCGTCGCATTTGTGTGCGCCGGCAGTCTCGCGGCCTGGTCTCTCCGTGAGCGTTGCGCGCCGACGACCTCTCTCTCCGCCCGCCTTCTCCTCTCGCAATCTAGGGACTTCCGTCGCATGAGTCTTGATTCATCCAACGCGACAATCCGCTTGAGCGGACGTGCCGTCATCTACTCGCGCGATCCTCAGACGTGTGCGCGTCTGGCCGAGATCGTGATTGACCAGACCACCGAGACGGTTCGCACGTCGGACATCGGCCAACTGGGCGAACTGCTCTGCGAGGAGTCGTTCGGCTGCTGCATCCTGGACGAACCCCCGGATGTGCGGCAGGTGGCGGAACTGGAATGGCTGGTCCGCACCCATCATCAGCCAACGCAATTCATTGTGCTGCCCGCCATCGGGCAACGCGAACAGTTTCGGGCGCAATCGTTTGTCGCCTGCGAAGTGCTCGATCCGCCGCTGACGCGCGACAAACTTCGCGGTGCGGTTTTCACCGCGCTCGGACGCTCCCATCTCATCTCCGAGAACCAGCAGCTCAAGCGGAAGCTGCTCTCGCGCGGCGTCGATGACATGGTCGGACAGAGCCATGCCCTGTTGCAACTCCGGGACGATCTCCAGCAGTTGGCCGAAGACCGCACCCCCGTGCTCGTGACCGGCGAACCCGGCGTGGGCACCACCGTGGTCGCCCGTGCTCTGCATCGTGCCCGGTTCGGCAGTCGCAAGCCGATTGTCCGCGTTCGCTGCCAGGTGTTGTGCGGCACCGCCATCGAACAGGAACTCTTCGGCGAAGCGCCTGACGGTTCCGACAGTCGACTGCTGCAGGCGGCTGGCGGAACGTTGCTGCTCGATGACATTGACGCCGTCTCGCTCACCACGCAGGAACGACTGGTCCGCGTGTTGAGAGAGTCGACGGTGCGCACGGACGCTCAGGATGGCGGTCCGGCCCCCGCGTGCATCATCGCCACGACGCACATTGACCTGCGAGCGGCCGTGCAGGACGGCCGGTTCCGCGCCGATCTGCTGGAGGCGATCTCCGGACACGTCGTCAAGGTTCCCGCGCTGCGGAACCGCGTCGACGACATCGGCGTGCTCTCCGAGCATTTTCTGGCGGAGTATGCCGCACGTGAGGGGAAACCCGCCCTGCGGCTCACCGCCGATGCCCTGGAGTTGCTCAAGCGGCACAATTGGCCGGGCAATGTTCGCGAGCTGAAGAACGTGCTCGAACGCTGCTGTGCGATTGAAACGGGTGCGGAACTTCATGCCGCCACTCTCTCGACGTGGATTGAGCGACCGGCGGAGGACGTCGTCGATGAGACCGGGCTCACGCTTCGCGAAATGGAGCGGAAACTCATCGAAGCGACATTCAATCGGTTTGGCGGCAACCGCGAGATGACCGCCAAGGCGCTGCAAATCGGCCTGCGGACGCTGTCCGGGAAACTCCGCGAATACGGCTACCCCCCGCGTGGCGGGCCAGGATCCAACCGGATCGCCCGCGCCGCCTGACGCTCGAACCGTCGACGATCTCGACGTCACTCAACAATCAACGCGTCCCCCCCGCCGCCGGTCTGCTCCAGCTTTCTTGCTGGGGCCGGCCGGCGGTGATGTTATTGGTGCGTCAGGTGTTTCCGCACCAATCCGCTCGTTCTGCGCAACTTGCTCGGAAATGACAGGAGCTGGCTGCGATGGCCGCTCTGTGGCCTGCGGACAGCTCGGCCGATGACACAGGGAGCAACGCTGTGGAGTGGATGGAACGCCTGATCGATCTGGGAACGCCGCTTGTCGTGCTCCTCGTGTTTCTCCGAATGCTGGCCCAATCCGCCGTCTGGATTGCGAAGAATTTCGTCCTTCCTCTCCGCGATTCGTGGCTGCATCACCTCAAGTGCCTTGATGAGCATCTGGCGAAGCAAACGGATATGCTCTGCGAGATCCTCAAACGGGTCGAATGTCACAATGCTTGACCTTCAAGCAGCCTCCTCCCAATCACCACACGAATCATGAGCGATGAGATCCCGAGCGGCGGCGGTTTGCCCGTTGCGTTCCCACGGTTTTAGGCCGAATCATCCGCTCAGGCCACTGCGTGCTTGACGCCTCCCGCGGAATTACGCACCTTGGAGAGATCTCAAGCGGGCGCGGCCAATCGATTTTGAGGGACAAGCATGCCTTGGCATCAACAGCAGATGACGCTGCCGCCGTTTCCGCGAGGGTTTCATCTGATCACGTCGTACGTGCTGGATGCACTCCCGGAACTGACGCAGGTGAATACCGGTCTGCTGCATGTGTTCATCCTGCACACATCGGCATCGCTGACGATCAATGAGAATGCCGATCCGGATGTGCCCGTCGACATGGAAGCAGCGTTTAACCGGCTGGCTCCCGAGAACGCAGGTTACGTGCATACGATCGAGGGGCCGGACGACATGCCGGCCCACGTGAAGGCCACGCTGGCGGGCTGCTCGCTCACCATCCCCGTCCACCGAGGTCGCCTCGTTCTGGGAACCTGGCAGGGCATCTATCTGTGCGAACACCGCAATCATCCCGGACGACGAAAGCTGGTGCTC
>JAHBXU010000727.1 GCA_019636315.1 Planctomycetaceae bacterium
ACTGGAGGCACTTGTTCCCGAAGGGCTCGAGCATGTCCGCGGCAATCGTCTCGTCATGGACATCGGGTCGCTGAATCCTGGTGAAACGCGCCAGGTTCGTCTGGCGCTGGCAGCCGTCGGCGGCGGACCGCAAGTGCTTCAGCTCGAAGCCCGTGCCGACGCGGGCCTGGTGCAGACCGCGTCCGCCGAGGTCGTTGTTGCGGCCCCCCGGCTGATCGCCACGATTGAAGGCCCCGGCCTGCGATACCTGGGACGCGAAGCAACCTACACGTTGCGGGTGGCCAATGACGGCGCTGCCGTGACCGATGCGGTTCAGTTGGAGCATCGCATTCCAAACGGATTCGACTTCGTCCAGACCGATCGAGGCGCCCGCTTTGATCCCTCGACACGGATTCTGACCTGGTTTGTCGGACGTCTCGGTTCCGAACAGCCTCAGGACCTGCACGTCACGCTCGTCGCGAAATCGGCCGGCGAATTCGTGCACGCGGTGCGGGCGACTTCAGAGCACGGCGCATCCGGAGTCTCTCAGCTCACCACGCGCATCGAAGGGACCGCGTCGCTCGTGATGAAGGTGGCGGATCTCGACGATCCAGTGGAAGTTGGTACGGAAACAGCCTATGAAGTCACGATCAGCAACGAAGGAACCGCCGAGTCTCGCGATGTGGCTCTCGCCTGCGAGTTGCCCGAGGGACTCACGTTTCTCACCGCCGACGGGCCGTCCCAATACCGATTGTCGTCGAATCAGATTGTGTTTCAGCCGGTGACCGAAGTCGGCCCGGGAGAATCGCTGACCTACCGCATCCACGTGAAAGGGAATGTGGTGGGTGACAAGCGATTCCGCTGCCGTCTGACGAGCGGCACGCTGACGCAACCGCTGTTCACCGAAGAGGTCACGAAATTCTATGGAGAGTGATCTCCAGCAGGCCCGCCGAAAACGCACGTGCGACTGCACGTGCGTGACGCGGGCCGTTCGCCGCGGCGGCGAAATTGTGCCGTCAGGTGTCCTGAGGATTTCTCCACATCGAACAAGCTCAATACCAAGGTTTTGTGCCACAATCGCGCACGACGTCCGGCGGTCAAATCGACACGATTCGGTCGCGATTCGCCCCTCGACGCCCAGATGGTGTTGACTGCGAACGGGACAGGCTGTTTGAATAGACTGCGTCAAATGAGTTGGCTGCGGTGAATTTGAGTTCGCGCGATCCACAAGAACGGAGTGACATACACATGTAACCTGTTGCCCCATGCTGGCTGTTACCGACTTCGTCCAGTCCCGGTGTTCGTCCATTGACCTGATGGAACGGGCGCGATTGAGTCTCGCAGGCGGCGAGAATAGCACCATGCGGGTGCTGCCGTACCATCTGCCGCTGGTGGTCGACCGGGGAGAGGGGTGCCGCGTCTGGGATGTGGAGGGAACGGAGTACCTCGACTTCAACATGGCATACGGCCCGTTGCTCTTTGGGCACCGTTATCCCGCGGTGGTCGATGCGGTGGTGCGGCAGGTCACCGAGAGCGGTAGTCAGCTCGGCTTTCCGGCGGAGGTTTCCATCCGCGTCGCGGAAAAGGTGAAGCAGCTCTTTCCGTCCCTGGAACTGCTGCGATTCTCCAGCACGGGCTCGGAAGCGGTCGCGGCGGCCGTGCGGCTGGCGCGGGCCTTCACGGGTCGCAAGACCATCATCGCTTTCGAGGGGCACTACCACGGTTCGAGCGACGCGGTCTTTCATCGCTACCATGCGGCAGTCGATGAACTTCCTCGCGGCCCCTACGGGAGAGCGCTCCCCGGCACGATTGGACTGGCGGACGCCCCCAACCATCTGCTGACAACGCGTTGGAACGACATCGATTCTCTGGCCCGGTGTCTGGAGGATCATCGCGGGTCGGTCGCCGCAGTGATCATGGAACCCATCATGGGCAATGCGTCCGTGATCGCACCGGATGCCAACTATCTTGCCACAGTGCAGGCGATGGTCCGTGATGCGGGAGCGCTGCTGATCTTTGACGAAGTCATTACCGGCTTACGCGTCGCGCCGGGCGGTGCCCAGCAATTCTACGACGTGCAACCGGACATCACGGTGCTCTCCAAGGCGCTGGGGGGGGGATTCCCCATTTCCTGCTTTGGCGCGTCGCGCGAAATCATGGCACTCATCGCCGAACAGAAGCTGTTCCATGGCGGCGTATACTCCGGCAACGGCCTGGTCATGGCCGCAGCGGAAGCCATGCTCGACGAAATCATCGAGGGACAGGATCGCATCTATGCGTCGTTGTTCGACACGGCCGAACAACTCGTCACCGGTTTCCGGGACATCATGCAACGACTGGGGATCCCCCATGTGGTTCAGTCCGTCGGACCGTTGATGTCGCTGCTGCTCACCCGCGGCGATGTCGACCAGTTGAGGAACTATCGCGACGTCCGCGAGCACGTCGATTTTGAGCGATACATTCGGTTTCAGCACGCGCTCCAGCGGACGGGCGTGTACTTTCACCCGAATGCCTTCGAGCCGTGGTTTCTCTCGACGGCCCACTCGATGCGCGACATCGACGACGCGCTGGAGCGGATGGAGTGGGGAGCCAAGTCATGCCTGCTCAGCTAGCGAATGCGTTGAGTGCGGCGCCCATTCTGAACGCGGTGGAGACGTATCGGGGGTCATTCATCGACCTGGATCGTGCAACGCTCGTCGATGCAGCGGCCCTCAACCGTGGATGGAGTGCGCTCACGCGGAAGCTCCGTGGAAGCGGACTCGAACATGGCGACCGCGTTGTCATGGCGGTCGCCAATGGACCGCAATTCCCCGCAGCACTGGCCGCACTGCTGGCAAACGACGCATCCCCCTTGCTGGTTCATTGGCAGACGCCGCCGCAGGAGTTGCTGCGCACGGCCCTGCAATTCGGGGCACGATTCGTCATCGCCGATGGCGAACGGCACGACGACCTGAGCGCCATCGGCCGCTCACGAGAGCTCCTGTCGGCCGACGCGTGGCTCTCCTTGTCGTGGAAC
>JAHBXU010000728.1 GCA_019636315.1 Planctomycetaceae bacterium
CCGTTCGTCGGAAAAATTCAAGTGCAGGACGGCGACGCCAGCATGAATGGGGACGTGACGGGCGAGATTCAACTGGCGCCAACGGTCGGTCGGTTCAATGATCCGGTGATTGTGGGGAAGCTCGTCGGCCAACTCGCAGATGGACGTGAAGTGAACGTGTCTCTCGGCGAAGGCGTGCGGCTTGGGCCCACACTGCAGAATAATCCCCGGCGGCTCGTCGAGGCCGACGTCGTTCGCGAGGGAGGAGATCTCCCGTTGCGCATTGGCCACCTCAGCGGTTCGATCCGGCGGAGCTTCTGGAACTGGTTCGCCGTGCCGCTGAGCCACGCCGAAGATCAGGCGCTGCATGGCCAACTGGGCAAATATCACGAACTCGCGCTGGTGTTCACGATGATTGCCGGCCTCCTCAATATTCTCGCCGTCTGGGACGCCGTCGATGGTCCGGCCTATGGCTATGGGCTGGATATGGAGGAATTGGATTCTGACCCCGCGAAAGACGCAGCAGCACCAGTCCGCGAATCGGCCAGGGTTTCCGGGGCCGTTTGAGTCTTTTGGGGGAAGCAACCGATGGATACGCTCCTTGCTCAGATCAACATGACCTGGTATCTGCTGCCGCTCGCGGCGATTATCAGTCTGGTCTACAACACGAGCCGCTATGAGGACACCCGGCGCATTCTGCGTCAGGCCGGAAAGACGTTCACCATGATCCTGTTTTTCATGGCGATCATTCTCGGTGTGCTGGTCGCGCTCTCCTACAACCTGTAGTTGTTCCTTCGCACCGGATTTGTTCGACACGGACGGCACGCCGGATCAGCGCAGGCGAGGGCGCCCACAAGCAAGAAACCCAAAGCGTCTGCGACGAACGTCCGCCCGACCTGCGTCGCCCACACGCTGTCACGAGGCAACCCCGGCCCCCTTTGACATCAGGGCGTTCCGCGTCCACCGCACAATGGCCTACGCACTCGGATCGTTGATCTTCCTCAACGTCTCTGCCAGGTGCATCTGGACTTGTTGAAGGCGGTGCCATGCCTCGCGCGGCAACCGCAGATCGACCCGATCATGGTCGTCGTGAATGTACGACTCGGCGACGAGCAGGACGTTGGTCAGGTTGGAGTGCACGTACGCCAGCAGATCGGACACTTGTGCCGTCTGGAGCGGGGTGAGACCGGCGGGCGGACAGGGCACTCCGTGCGGGAAGAGGTCGCCCGGCAGATCGGCATAGAGCGGCTCTGCCAGCGACTCGTCGCCCTCGTAGACGACGGTGCCGCCCTCCTTGACCCGCCGCTGGTTATGTGTCTCGTCTTCAGTGACTTTGCGGGCCAGTTCCTCTCGTGTTCCATACACCAGGAGGCACCGGCCGATCTGGATCTGATCGCCCACCTGGAGGACGTGGACCTGTACGGGATGCCCGTTGACGCGCGTCCCGTTGGTGCTTTGCAGGTCGGTCAGAATGATATGACCGTCGTCATCCTGCACTTTGGCATGAAACCGGCTGACGCGCTCGTCATTCAAGCGAACGTCGTTGTCGTCCTCACGACCGATGGTGATCGGCGTCTCAAGGTCGGCGAAGACGACCCCGCGCTCCAAACCGTCGAGCACTTGAAAGCTGATCTGTGCCATGCCCCGTCGACCGCCTCAGAAGTTCCGCAGACTCTGGCCCGATCACGTAGGCGAAGAGCAAGGGGACGTGAAGATGCTGATCATCGTCTATACCACGGATTTTCCACGAACGTCAAGCGGCACGACGATGTCTTGCGGCAGGAACATTCACGGCCCGGCGGGCCGACGGCATAAACCGACTCCCCTCCGCTCCACGGACATACGGCACGGTCAATTTGGCGGTCTTGTCACCCGAATCGACAACGGGGGCCTCATCCACATATCCTCGCTGTGATGCCAGCCGGTGATCCCGTTTCATGGATCTGACCGGCATCCCGGAGGTCCGGATCATCTCCGCCGCATGCACCGGGTGATCAGTCTTTGAAGTTCGAGAAAATGAGCGTGACGTTCTGACCACCGAACCCGAAGCTATTGGACAGGGTGTGGCTCACCCGGCAGTCGCGAGCGCTGTTGGGGACATAGTCGAGGTCGCAATCGGGATCGGGCGTTTCGTAGTTCATCGTGCCCGGGATGACGTTGTCACGCATCGCCAGCAGGCACGCAATGGCCTCGACGCTGCCGGCTGCGGCGATCAAATGGCCCATCATGCTCTTGGTGCTGGAGACCGGCGTTTTCCGGGCAAACTCGCCGAGCGACTTCTTAATAGCCATGGTCTCGACTTTGTCGTTGACCAGCGTGCTCGTCCCGTGCGCGTTGATATAGTCAACCTGATCTGTATTGATGCCGGCGTCCTTAAGCGCCCCCAGAATGCAGCGGACCGCCCCGAGCCCTTCGGGGTGAATGTCGGTGATGCGGTACGCATCGGCGGTCGAGCCGTATCCGACAATCTCACCGTAGATCCGCGCTCCCCGCGCCTTGGCGTGTTCGAGTTCCTCCAGCACCAGCATGCCGGCCCCTTCTCCCAGCACGAATCCGTCGCGATTCAGGTCGAACGGTCGAGACGACGTCTCGGGACTTTCGTTGCGGGTGGAAAGCGCGGTCAGCAGATTGAATCCCGTCACGCCGAACGGATGAATCATGCTGTGCGCGCCGCCGGAAAGCATGACGTCGGCGTCTCCCTGACGGATGATTTCCGTCGCCTCGCCAATCGCCTGACTCGAAGCCGCACAGGCCGTCAGGCAGTTGAGGTTGGGACCTTGCGCATTGAACAGGCTGGCCAGGTGGCCCGCCGGCATATTGGGTTCCTGCTCCATTTCCGCCTTGGGATTGAGCAATTCCAGCCCGGCCCGCGTGAACTCCTCAAAATCAAACTGGCCGTCCTTATTGGACTGGGCGATCATTTGCATGAACAGCTGGAAGTCCTGCTGTCCCTCTCCCGCGCCGAGGTACACCCCAAACGTTGCAGGGTCCGGCGGTGTATCGAGCAGCCCCG
>JAHBXU010000729.1 GCA_019636315.1 Planctomycetaceae bacterium
CAAGCGCCACGTCGGCTTGATCGTGGTGTTGTCTCGCCCGCGCCGGGCGCCATGACTCCGCCGTCCCCTCAGCTACTCGTCAGCGCTGAGGGAGACGCAGACGAGTTCCTTGTCGTTGCGGGCGAACACGCAGCGATTGGCAAATGCCGGGTGGCTCCAGACCACCGCGCGCCCGAAGGATTCGCTCGTCGGATCCAGCACGTGGAATCGTCCGATTTCCTCGTAGGCTTCGGGGGTGAGATTTGCCAGAATCAAATCGCCCGTCTCACTGAACAGGAAATACCGCTCGTCATGACGCACAAGAAACGCGGTCCCATGCGAAGCGGGCCGTCGGGTTCCAGAGGTGGGAGCGAGCGTTTCCCACAGCCGCTTCCCGGTCAGTAAGTCCACGCCGCGGAGCTGACCCCCTTTGCATTCGCATCCATAAATCGTGCCCTCATGGATGAGGGGGGTGCTGTTCGCACAGTGGACGCCGGTGGTCGCGTCGCTCCGCCAGACAACGTCGGCCGCCGGCTTGTTGCGGTCCAGTCGCAGGAGCGCCCCGACGTCGCCGATGCCGCTCGCAAACAGGTAACCTCCCGAAATCTGCGGCGCCATGATGGACATGCCGTAATTCGGTTCGAGCGGAATCGACCAGTACACCTCGCCGGTCTGCGGATTCAATGAGTTGATCGATTCCGGATGCCAGATTAAAAGCTGTCGCGTGCCGCCCGCTTCGATCATCGTCGGCGGACAGTAGCCCGGCTCCTTCGCCGAAAGGGCCCGCCATTTCTCTTTGCCGGTTGCGGCGTCAAATGCAACGGCCACGCTCCCGTCGCCACCGACCAGACAGTAAACCGTGTCGCCGTCGACCAGAGGATGCCCGCAGAATCCCCAGATGGGCACCTCGACGGAGTATTCCTGTGCCAGGTCATGCCCCCAGAGCACGGCGCCGTCCGCCGCATTGAGGCACGTCAGGTTGCCCATGGCGCCCAGGGCGTACACCCGCCCGTCGGCGATTGTTGGTGTGGCGCGTGGCCCCACGGCATAGGACAGTCGATAGGGGCAATCGTACTCGTACTTCCAGACCAGCGTGCCGTCGTTCGCGTCGAGACACCAGATCCGTTCGTTTCCGCTCAACTCATTGCGGCTGCCGGGATTGTTCAGGAGCGTGCCCGACTGCATCTTGAAGTCGGTGACATAGACCCGCCCCGCAGCGACTGCGGGGCCGGAGTAGCCGCCCGCAATGGGAACACGCCATTTGACCGGCAGGCCGGAGGCTGGGATCGCCTCCACGATGCCGGTTTCCCGCCATACGCCGTCCCGTTCCGGCCCCATCCATTGTGGCCAATCATCGGCACTCAGGGACGAGGTCGACAGTCCGCAGACAATGATCGCCAGCAGCAGTTTTCGCACGAGTCCCACCTCCAAGGGTCAGCCGTCGGGAATGCCGATCTCCGGCGATTGTATTCCCGCTCCGGTATGGGGGCTATGGCGCTTAACCCTTTGAAGTAGAAGATTCGCGCGTGACATGTCGTGCCGACTCCCGCCTTCGAGATTGTTGAGTCGTCACCCACGCCATGCACTGGGCCCTTCGGCAGGTTTCATGCCATCGACAACAGCCTGTCTCGACGGCAAGTGGAACGGATTCAGTGACTGTCGTGCCAACGACTCTCCCCCGCTCATCCTCCACCCGCATCGCAGCCGAGCATCACTCATGCATCAACGGATCTCGCACAGTTGGCTCGACCCGTGGCTCACGCGTCCACTCAAGGAACGTTACCCCCTGCTGCGGATCCCCCGCCGGCTCCCGCCGGAAGTGATCGTTATCGGCGGCCACGCTCTGGCGATCGCCGGTGCGGTGGGATTGGCCTTCTCGACAACGACCTGGTGGGGAGGGCTGCTGGCGACAGTGGGCATCGCCGGAAATCACCTCGCGGATGTGCTGGACGGGACGCACGCTCGCGCCACGCAGCAGTGTCGCAATGGAGGAGAACTCCTCGATCACTTCTTCGATCCGCTCTCGTTCGCGTACTGGCTGGTGGGGATCGCCGTCTCTTGCGGGCGGCTCGATCTGGGCCTGGCGGCCGTCATCTGTCTTTTCGCAATGGCCGTGCTCACGAACATTAAGGCCAAACTGATCGGTGAGTTCACACTTTCCGCGATCGGACCGACCGAGTTCAAAACATTATTGGCGGTTTACGGACTCATTCTGGCGGGATGTGTGGCCCGTGGTGTCGAAGCGATCATGACGGGAGTCGTCGTGTGCTTCACGGTGCTGGTCGTGTTTGGAATCGTCCTGCTTGGCGTACAACTCATTCGGAGCATTCAAGAGGTGAATCAGCGCGGCGGACGGCCCGACACGAGCGATTGGGTGACGAGACGCGACGCCGCGTGACGTTGTCTCGGGGAACAGCGAGTGATACAAGATCACCGAGAAAACGCCTGATGGTGACCTGGTTTGCGTCTCGCATTTTTGACGGGAGACAGACATCCGAGCCCGGAGCGTCAGCGACGGAGTTCGAGATCCACACTTCCGGTTTGAAGGCACGAGCGGATTCTGTTCCCACTGAGGGGCTCGCACCCGGCTTCAGATGTGGGCCAGCGCATGCTCTCATGCCGCGCGAATTCGAGTGGCCAATATGAAAACCTGGGATCATCGATGCCGCTGAATCTGTCACTTCGCTCCCCGTCATCCATTCCGTTGGAAGTCGATACGGTCACGCTGGAAACGGTGCGTGAGCAGTCGCTCGCCGACGTGCAGGCGACGCTGATCCAGCGAGGCAACAAGCAGGTTCCGCTCGGTGAGTTCTTCGACGCAAACGGGTCCGCGGCTGACGACGAGACGCTCGTCTGGCAGGGGGATTGCAGCAAAGTGAAGTTGATCGGTGCGCGAATGGGCCACGGGACGGTGCGCGTCGAAGGGAACGCCGGCATGCACCTCGGCGCCGAGATGACGGGCGGGGAAATTGTCGTGACCGGCAACTCCGGAGACTGGACCGGTGCCGAAAT
>JAHBXU010000073.1 GCA_019636315.1 Planctomycetaceae bacterium
ACTGTCGAACTCCTCGCCGTGGGACGTCTTGCAGCGTCGGGACCAGAGGTTGTGCACACCGAGACATTCAACGTGCTCGATCGTTCTGGCTGTCGACTCGGACTGCAGCCAGCTTAATCAATGATGTTGTCCAGGCACCGGGGATCCTGATGATCGAGGCGCGGGAGGTCACCGACCGGAAACAAGTGGTTGTACTTGAGTCCGCTTCCCGTGTTGAACAGGACGATCCGCTCATGAGGGGATAGCCACCCCTGCGTGGCAAGCTGGCGACACGCGGCCCACACGGCGCCCCCTTCCGGACAGGCATAGACGCCCTGCTGCGTCGCGAGTTCGTCCACACCTTGCAGCAGGTCGACGTCACTCACGGTCACCGCAATGCCATTGGACGCGCGAAGCACGTCCAGCATGAGAAAGTCGCCGACTGCGGCTGGGACGCGTAATCCGGCAGCGACCGTCTGGGCATTCGGGAACAACTCCGCAGAATCCGCTCCCGCGCGATACGCGCGGACGATCGGCGCACAGCCTTCGGCCTGCACGACGACCATATGCGGTCGCTCCGACCCGATCCAGCCGAGCTGCTCCATTTCGTCGAACGCTTTCCACATCCCGATGAGACCCGTGCCGCCTCCGGTGGGATAGAAAATGACGTCGGGCAACTGGAGCTTCCGTTCCTGGACAGGACGATGTGGTTCCAGCGCATCGACAAGATCGAAGGCGAGCTCATAGCCCATCGTCTTCTTGCCTTCGAGGCGGAACGGCTCCTTGAGCGTGGAGAGGTCAAACCATCCGAAGCGCTCGCAACCTTGTCGCACGAGCTTGCCGCAATCGCTGATCAGGCCATTGACAAGAAAGACGTGGGCGCCGCCGACAACGGATTCGACGATGTTGGCGGGCGGTGTGTCTTCGGGCATGAAGAGATAACAGCCGATGCCAGCGCGAGCCGCGTAGGATGCGGCCGCTCCGGCAGCGTTCCCCGCCGACGGCAAGGCGACGGCTTGAGCTCCCAGCGCGACCGCCCGCGTGATTGCGGCCGACATGCCCCGAGCCTTGAAACTTCCGGTCGGATTCAGCGATTCGTCTTTGATGAACAATTGCTCAAACGGCTGGAACGTGCCACGTCGGTGACACCGGAGCAGCGGCGTCCCTCCTTCGCCCAGCGAGATGGCCTGATCGGGACTGCTGACCGGCAGAACCTCCCAGAATCTCCACATCGACCGGTCACTTCGGGCTCTCACCGCGGAGGGAGTGAACGTGTTGCGAATTGCATCGAGGCCGTATTGAGCGAGTAGCGGCTTGCCGACAAAACTCAGGTTCTGCAGCCGATCAATCGGGAATTCCTGTCCGGTCCTGGAGCAGATCAGCGATTGATGCATGGAAGCGCCTGGTGACGGTGAGGGGGATCGTAGCGATGGCAAGAACGCCGGAGGTGTCTTCGGGCAGCCTTGATCAGGATCGGGCACACCTGCAGTGGGAAGAACAGAAACAGGTGCAATGAAGGGAAAGTCTCCCCAAGCCGTCAAATCAGACTATCCGGATGAATTTGACCTGTTTCCTGGGTTTCTCTTCATGAGTTCCCGAATCGGCGTGGATCGCACGGTCGGCGGCACGCATGATTCGAACGATGGCTCCTACTTTCCGGTGATGTGCGTCGAGACCACGTGGCCGCGCGACTTCATCTGGCGTTCGTCCAATCTGTGAAGCATAATCAGCGACGGCTTCCTCTCCTACGCTGCCGGTCGTCCTGAAGAAGTGTGAGTTTCCGCGGTTTGCCCGTCATCGCGACACCTCCGATGACCAGAAATGAGGAACCGTCATGGCGACGTCTCATCCAAAAGCAAACAAGGCCGGCCAGGAACTGGCCGAAACGGTGGTCCCCGGTCGCGCCGCCGGAGATCCGAAAGCAGCAGCAGGTTCCAGCGACCTTGCCGAAACAGACGTCGTGACGCCAGAACCGTCGAAGCCAAAGCGCGCCCCGGCTGGCGAAGCTCCGCGCCCCAAGGCTTCGTCCGGCCACGATGCGAGCACCAGGACCTCACGTCTGGGCGACTTCGAAATTCGCAAACAACTGGGGCAAGGGGGCATGGGAAAGGTCTACCTGGCCCACCAGGTCAGTCTGGATCGCGATTGCGCACTGAAGGTCATGTCCGGCGAATTGGCCGGTCGGCCCGGTTTCGTCGACCGCTTTATCCGCGAAGCCCGTGCGATGGCCAAGATCGACCACCCGAACGTCGTCCGGTGTTATGCCGTCGATGAACAGGACGGCAAGCACTTCGTCGCGATGGAACTGATCGATGGTCAGAGCATGCAGGACTGGCTGAATGAACGAGGGGTCTTATCGATCGAGGACGCGCTGCACGTCGTTCTCGTTTGTGCCGACGCCCTGCAGCATGCGCATGGATTGAACATGGTTCATCGCGATGTCAAACCCGACAACATTCTCGTGACGAAAAACGGCGTCGTCAAAGTCTCCGATCTCGGACTCGCGAAAGCGCTTGACGACGACATGTCGATGACGCAGAGCGGGACGGGGCTGGGCACACCGCACTATATGCCTCCGGAACAGGCCCGCGACGCCAAGCACGTCGACCCCCGCTGCGATGTGTATGCGTTGGGATGTACTCTGTATCACTTCGTCACGGGGAAACTCCCGTTTGCGGGTGAGAATCTGATGGAGCTTATCCGGAACAAGGAGCGCGGGCAGTTCACGCCGGCGCGTCGCTTGAACCCACGCGTTCCGGAGCGCCTCGACCTGATCATCGACAAGATGATGGCCAGGGAACCCAGGCATCGTTACGCCTCCTGCCGTGAAGTCATCCGCGATCTGGAAGCATTGAACCTGGCGGGGGATTCCTTGAGCTTCATTAAGTCGAATCAAAAGGCCGTCGTCCGCCGCGGGGCGGTGGAACAGGGAAAAGGCCCTGCCGGAGCGAGCACCCCACGCGGAGCGTCGCGAAAGACGCCACGCGAGCGATCAGCGGCCGAGACCAGGCAGCGCGATGCGGCCACCGGAGACGAGGGATGGTACGTCCGTTACCCGGATGCCAGCGGCAAGGTCCGCGTTTCCCGGATGACAACCCCACAGATTCTCCAGGGATTGAAGAGCGATCTCCTTGACCTGAGGTCACAGGTTTCCCGATCAACGGATGATGACTTCCGGCCCATCGCTCAGATTGCGGTGTTTGAAGTCGAAGCCAAACGCGCCGTGACGCGTGCCCGTTCTCAGAAGCGGGAAGCCAACATGGCCAACGCCTTTGCCAAAATCGAGCGGCAATACAACCGCCAGAAGTGGTGGAGGATTCTCGCCCGCTTTCGTGATGGCACGCTGGGAGTGGTGGGGCTGATCCTCTATTTGCTGATTGTCCTGGTCGTCATCGCCGGCATTGGTCTGGCCGTGATGTATGGCTATCAGTTTCTGGGCAGCAAGCTGCACCTGTAGAGGGAGTGTCGTCACGATTCATTGCGGCGTCTCCGCTGGCGTCCATGCTCTCACGCCGTGAGGCGGATGAGCATGTCGAAATCTGCTCCTGCGCCCCTCTGTGGGAGATTCGCTTCGAGGCGGTACGGCCGCGGCCGCCATTCTGCTATCATACGCTCCTCTCGAATCTCAAGACGCACTTGCATCGAAGGAGGAAACGATGGCGATCACGATGGCCCAGGCGAAGGCGCTTTGCAACGCGAGTGAGCTGACGCTGGTGAAGGACAGCACGCGCTCGGAGATCGGCAAGTTATCAGCCGCGCGCCTGAAGCAAAAAGTCGACCGCGCCCGAAAGCTGCGGGACAAATGGCGGGATCAGGCCACCAGCCAACGGCGCGCAACGCAATCCCGCAAAGGCGCTCGCGACGTTGACGGCAACGCGCGCAGCGCTCAGAAGGCGGAACTCTTCGGCGAAGTTCTGGACCGCTTCGTTGCACGGTTGGAGAAGGTGGAAGCGACGCAGAAGGCCGGAAGCGTCGGCGCCCGCAAGAATCCCCCCCGCAGCACGCGGGCCGTCGGTCATCGAGCCACACGCGCAGCCGTCCGTAAGTCCATGGAGGAAACGCGGCAGGAGATGACCGCAGAGGCGGCCAAGTCCAGGAAGAAGAGCGGTTCCACATCGAAGGATGGAAAACCAACCGGAAAAGTGGGAGCCGCGAGAAAGAAGCCAGCCAGGCCGCGATCAGCAACCTCCTTACCGAAAGACGCCGAATCCGCGACGTCGTCCGCTCAAACAGCACCGCCTGCGACAACGCAGAAGACGAAGGCATCCCGCAAACGCGTCTCAGGCGATGGTGCACTGGACGCCGCCCGAAAAACTCAGGGTTTGAGCGTCACCAGGAAATCGCAACTTCAATCGCGCACGGCCGCCAAGCAGAATCGACTCAAAACTGGCGGCCAGACTCGCACCCAGAAGCACCTCTCCGCGATGAACAAGCGCCGCCAGGCGCGCCGAGATTCGCGATCATGATCGCCGTCAAAGCAGATCGGAATCTCCGTCAACGCATCGTGCCTCTCGTTCCACGCGCTGAATCCAGTCGCTCTTGCACTCTGTATAGGCGTGAGAGTTGAGCGGATGAAGCGCGCGGCAACGTGCCTTCTCATCCGCATAAGCTTGAGCCACGTCGGGGCGCGCCCGGAGATAATCGCGGAACGCCAGATGCCTGTCGATTTCCGGTGAGGCGAGTGCGTAACAGTGCAACTGCGCGATCCGCCGGCCGGACTGTGGATCGTCGAGCGTGCAATATCGTCGTCCGGGCAACCCGTTTTCACCCCACCATTTGTAACCAAGCTGCTCGATGAGAACTCGGGAGCGATCGGCCAGATCGAGGCTCTGAAACACGGGAATCAGATCGAGAATCGGCTTGGCCAGCATCCCTGGAATGGCGGTCGATCCAATGTGGTGGACGACGATCAACGGAGTTCCGATGGCCTGGTGAAGTCGTGCGGCTTCCTCCTCGGCGCGCGTTGGCCAGTCGGGCTGATAGGGCTGGAGAACGACAGGGATCGGGTTCAGCACGACGTGTCCTCGCCCTCAATGTTTGCAGAGATCGCGTGCGGCCAACTCACCGTATCAGCAGGGATCGCGCGAGTCGGCCGCAGCCGCGAAGGGATCGGTCCACGCTCAACCGAATCGTTCCTCTGTCCACGGGTCGCCGTGGTGATGATAGCCGGCCTGCTCCCAGTAGCCGGGGTGGTCATCAGCGGTCAGCTCAATGCTCTTGATCCACTTGGCACTCTTCCAGGCATAAAGCCGCGGCACGATCAGACGCACGGGTCCACCATGATCGGCGTCAATGGGATCGCCGTCGTGGGTGTCTGCCAGCAGGGCATCGTCGACGAGAAAGTCGGCCAACGGCAGGTTGGTCGTCCAGCCGCGATCGTAGCCCGTTGGAATGACGAAGCGGGAATTGGGCTGAACTCCCGCCCGGTCCAGCAACTCGCGGACGGCGACTCCTTCCCACAGATTGCCCAGCCGCGACCATTGCGTGACACAATGAAAGTCCGAGAACACCTTCACGCGCGGCAGCGCCTGAAACTCTTCCCAGTTGAAGGACAAGGGACAGTCCACAAGCCCTCGCACATCGAACCGCCATTGGGCCAGATCGATGTGCGGCACCGATCCGTAATGCAGCACGGGCCACTTGCGCGTCCTTGATTGGTTTGGCGGAATGCGGTTCGCTCGACGCATATCAGAACTGACAATGACGTCGCTCGCCTGCGCGTCAGGAGTGGGAGGATCACCGGACTGATACTTGGGATCGTCGTGGACCAGCATGGAAGACCCTTTCAAACGCAGCTTTCGAATGACGTGATCCAATGATTCCGTGACATTCGTCCCGATCAGGTTCCCGCACCTTCTGAAACAGATGCCCACATCGTGCTCATCCGGAGTACCCGCGAGAACTGAAAATGTCGCCCGAAGCGTGGACGAGGAACTGCCGCTGCATCCGATGATGCCGTGCGCATTCTCCGATCGACACACGTCCGATCCAGGTATTCTAACGTGCGCCGCTC
Source organism: Planctomycetaceae bacterium (assembly GCA_019636315.1). Lineage (GTDB taxonomy): Bacteria > Planctomycetota > Planctomycetia > Planctomycetales > Planctomycetaceae > JAHBXU01. The sequence goes on from JAHBXU010000073.1 coordinate 5,993, forward strand.
CCGGTCAATGCGGCGATAAGAATTCCGGCGGCGACGGAGACGTTCAACGAGGTCACACCGCCGCACGGCGTGAGACGGCAGACGTCGTCACAGTTGCGCGTCGTCAGTTGCCGCAGGCCTTTCTGCTCGTTCCCCAATACCAGGAGCCAGGGACGGTCGCGGGGAATGTCGACAACGTCCTTTTCCGCATGTTCCGAGGTGCCAAGCACCCAGAGACCCGTATCCTTGGCGACGCGCAGCGCGCGGCTCAAGTTGGCCTGCAGCGAGAATGGAACGTACTCGACTCCACCCGAAGCGATGTCGTAGACCGTCGCGGACAAGGGCGCTGAGCGGTCTTTCGTCAGAACAATCCCTCGCACACCGAAGAAGGCCGCCGTGCGAAACACGGCACCGACGTTGTGCGGATCCTGCAGGTGATCGAAGGCCAGCCACAAGCCGCTTTCCCCGGTGTTCGCAAAGAGTTCATCAAGGGGCAGGTCCGCCTTCGGCTGGACCACACCTTCGCCCGCACCTTGCCGCCCCTCCTGATCGGCGTGACGTCGCGATCCCAGTTCTCGCGGCGGGCGCGATTCCACTCGCACGCCAAACTCTGCAGCAGTGGCCATGACATCGCGCCACGCCGAGTCGCCGGACTGAGGATTCACCCGCACAGCAGAAACGTCGCGCGGGCGCGTTGCGATGGCAGCCAACACGCTGTGCGGATTACGAAGGTGTAAGGCAGACATGATTTCCCATGATCAGCGGCGGGAATGACGCTGACGTTGAAGTTCGTAGAACAGAATTCCCGCAGCGACTGCGACATTCAATGATTCGATGTGACCAGTCTGAGGAATCCGCACACTGGCCTGGCAAACGTCCATCAGGTCCGGGCTCACGCCCACACTTTCATTCCCCAGGACAAACGCTGTGGGAACGGTCAGGTCGATCTCTACGAGTTCGACGGATGTGTGAGCAACCGCAGCGACCAGTGAGATCCCCTTGTCGCCAAGCGCACGGGCGGCGGTCGTCAAACAGGACGGACGCGAAATCGGCAAGTAGTTGACCGCGCCTGCAGAGCTGCGTGCGACCTGCGACCCGATGCCCGCCTGCGACTCTGTTCCGATCACCATCCCGTCCATTCCCAACACGTCGGCCGCACGGATGACGGCGCCCAGATTGTACGGATCCTGGACTCGATCGAGGATGACGAGTGCCGCGCTCTGAGCCGCATCCGGAATCAGTTCATCCAGCGGAGCGTATGGAAACGGCCGCATCTTGGCGAGCCATCCCTGATGATCCGCCGCTCCACAAAGCTGTGTGAGGCGCGCCGCGGATTCAATATGAACAGGGATGTCTGTCTCGCTGGCCAGTCGTGACGCGGCGTCTCGGTCGACGTGATCCACACTGTCGGCGACACGCAATTCGACGATCGGCCAACGACCGGCTCGCAGTGTTTCCAAAACGAGATGCCGGCCCCAGAGCCAACATCGCTGATGGCTTCCCATCAACGACACTTTACTTTTCTGGCGACGCTTGTGACCGACCATCGACCGTTTCAATCACGTCTCAATTGCGGCGACCGCATCATCTCGCGCCCCCTGCAGGACGTACGACATCCGACATCCCGCGCGCTCGACATTCTTGGAAATCAACGCCAGATCCCGATCGGACGGCGCAATCAATGGCCTCAGCATCAATGCGTGCACCGATGGATTCCCCAGACGCGGCACACAGAACAATGCGACGATCGCGGCACAGCAAGTCATTGTACTCCGATCGAGTCGTCACCCGAAGCGTGAGCGAGGGACGTCATGGGAACCTCGCGGAATGCCCTCGCTCACGCTTCGGGTGACGATGAGGATCGGAGAAACGCGCGCTCCTGGCGAATGGGCAAGGCGGCTACAAGGTGATCGTCTCGTCTGCATAGTTTCCTGACGGGAGAGCCCGCTCGACCGGCGAATCGTTCACGATCGACACATCCCCCCGGATGCCGATCTCATGAGCGAATCGAACCGGTCCCGTGACGCGGAGCGAGCGGCAGTCGACCAGTGAAGGTGGTCCTGCCGCGAACAGTTCATGGAACCGTCCGAGCAGTTTGTAGTGTGCGGCATCAAGGTCAATCAGCGGCGGTTGTCCGCGTCGCGATTCGACCAGGCGAAGAATGGTCCCGTCGTCGTGCACTTCGTAGGCGTCCGATTGCACGCCCAACAGGTCGCTGGTCGTCTTGACTGGTGCAAATCGATCGCGCGGCACAAGGATCGCCCCGCTGTGATCGAAGCATTCAATGGCCGCTCCCATCGCGGATTCCAGTTGCAGGACGACCGGTGAATGAGGTTGCTGCGGGTCGATCGGCTTTCGATTCTGGATCAGGGGCAATGGCAAAGCGCCGCCGTGCTCCGCGAGCGCCGCACGGAGATGCTCCAGCTGGATCCACAAATTGTTCGTATTGAAAAACCGGTGCCGCAAGATGTCCTGGAAGTGAGGCATGTCCTCCGCCGGGCACTGCACGGATTCCCTCAGCACGAGCCGTCCATCAAGGCGTCTTCGCGTCAGATGACCTCCTTTGCGGTCGACTTCTGTTCGTGCGGCAACCTCCATCAGGAAGGACAGATTCGACTCGGCAAAGTATTCCAGAATGCGCGGATCGATCGTGGCGCCAAGATTGTCGGCGTTTGATACAAATAGATATCGGAGGCCCGATTCCAGGAGCCGCTCCAACAGGTCGCCGTTGCCCAGCAGTGATGGATACAAGTCGCCGTGACCGGGCGGACACCACTCCAGTTCCGGCGCTGTCGGCCACTTCACTGGTTCCAGCGTTTCCGTGTCGAGCTTGGGAACTCGATTCTGGACGAAATCCAACGACCCGTCATGATTGGCGAGCCGCGGATACTTCGTCAGATAGCGCAGGCTCGCGTCCCGCGTCACGAAGCTGTTCATCAACAGGAAGACGGGGCGTTGCGTGCCGGAGGCATCTCGATGCTTGAGCACTTGCCGCGCGATGAAATCGAGGAACGTCTCATCGCCTCGAACACGTAGCAGCGATTTCGGACCGGACAGCCCCATCCCTGTACCAAGACCGCCGTTGAGCTTGATGACGCAGACATGGGCGAGGAGCGAACTCGTCTGCGACGAAGGAGAGCTCAGATCGGAATAATCGAAGACGTCGTCGACGGGGACGACGTCGTGCTCGGCCAGGAGGCCCGATTCGCCGTGATTCAGGCGGGTCACCGCATCGAGAAACGCCGCGATCGCAGGCTGCGGGACGTCCGCAGCCTCCATCTTTTGACGGATGACGCTCTGGCTCAACCCAATGGACGAGGGCATGGTGGTGATGGCTGGCCGTTCTCACTCCCGTCACACATTGAGGACGACGGGAATCGCTGCAACGGATTGAAAACAATGCTGAGGGATAAAGCGGCTGCTCGACGCGTTCGCGACAAGCCAGGGAGTGGAGATCCCGCAAAGCCGCTCTCTCTGAAGCTTGGGATAATCATCACTTCGTCAACACACACGCCGTCGCCTTCGGCTGATCAGTCGACAGATCGTTCTGCGAAACGTGAAGGACCTCATGGTTGTTCGTCATTGGACGTTTGTGCTGCGCATGCCGTACGGCAACTCAGTTTCCATTGTTGAACTGCGCGGCGGCGAGACCAAACAACGCGCCTTCGAGCAGATGGCGCTCGACCAGTGCGCAGATCGCTTCGACCTTCGTGTACTGCAGGATGATCATATCACCCGGCTGAATGAGAACGTTCTCCGTTTCCGGACGGCGCAGGGCTTTGTATAGATCGACCTCAATGGGCATGCGCGTGCCGTTCGCCAACTGACGCAGAATGACCACGTGGCTCGCACTGAAGGAAACATCCATATTCAAGGCGGACATCCCTCCCACCGAACGCGTTGTCTGGTTCATCTGGTTGATGGGCGATTGTGCGATCGAGATCGCTTCCAGAACTCCGAGGTCATAATCGCGCGGCAGCGTGTACTGACCGCCGCCAAGCAGCCCGCCGGTGTAGAAGACCTCCGTTTCCCGAGATTCAATGAAGACGATATCGCCGTCCTGCAGGATGATATCCCGCTCGGTGAACTGGGGCCGGTCCCCTTTGCCCAATCGAATCGGGATTTTGGTGACGTTGGGATTGTCGATCGTGGGATCGAAGTCCATCAAGTGACCTTGCCATGACAGGTCATGACCGCCGTACTCGTTGCCCTGCGGGTAGGGGCTTCCCGGAGCGGCCTGCATTCCGCCTGAGACATGACCATAAGGCGAAGTGTGCTGCGGGACGAATCCCGAATGCCCGAACGAAGGACTGGCGGGCGACTGGCCGCGAACAACGGGCTGCGATGCATGGCCCCACACGGGCGGTCCCTGTGTCGATGTGCGGCGGAGCGACTCAGCGGGTTCGGCAGGCCGCGGCCAGATCGGCACATCGGGCGCCTCTCGCTCGGGAGGCTCGCTGGAGCGCGGGACGCTGTGATACCCCGGAGGGGCAGGAACCA
>JAHBXU010000730.1 GCA_019636315.1 Planctomycetaceae bacterium
ATGCCGAGAAGAGTCCATAAACCGTCATCCCGCCATCACAAGGCCACCAACCGGGGCCGCAGCAACCTCGTGGTTCGCGGAGTGGTCGAAGAGGAGCACGACCGACCGGAAGTCTGCTTGGGACTGTCTGCTGTCGCCGGGTTGCACCTCGATAGGAAGAAGGCCACGGTCGCTGGGGCCATTGTCAATCGGCCGCGGGAACGTCCGGGCGCTGCAGCCTGCGGACTCGTGCCGCGGTGAGTGCCGGTGAGGCTTCTCGACTCCCGGTCCCCGTTTGACGGCGGCATCTGAGGCATTCGGATTTTTTTGCAGACAAGCAGTTGACATGCATATTATTTACATGTAATGTTATTGTCGCTGGCGAAGGATCGGGTGGGATATGGCATCGCTACGTGATGAACTGAGAAAACGCGGCCCCTTTGCTTCGGTGGAGCAGGAAGCCATGCTGTCCATCGTGCGGACCAGCGACTTGCTGGAGAACCGAATGGCACGGTTGCTGCGGGAATACGGACTGACGCCGTCCCAGTACAACGTGCTGCGGATTTTGCGGGGGGAGGGCCGCCCTCTGCCCTGCCTGGAAGTTGCGGAACGGATGATTCAGGTGGCTCCGGCGATCACCCGTGTCGTAGATCAACTCTTGGCGATGGACCTGATCAACAAGACCCAATCCCATGAAGACAGGCGAGTTTTCACAATTGAATTGAAGCCGGCCGCCGTGCGACTGCTGGCGGAACTCGACCAACCCGTACTGGACTTGCACGCGAAGTTGATGAATGGGGTGAAGAAAAGCGACCTCAGGTCGCTGATTCAGACGCTGGAGGCGGTCCGAGCGGTCGTGGAGGCATGATTTTTCCGGCTATTTGATTTACATGTAAACTGTGTCGTGGAGGAGACAAGTCCATGGACGTTTCGCGACGTACGGCGCTGTCTGTCACTGCCGCCGGTTTGATTCATGTTGCTGCCCATCCGCGTTCTCTCTGGGGGCAGTCGGTTGAACCGGCCGACGTGCTGATTCGCCAGGCCGCGGAACGGGGGCACACCGATCTTGGATGGTTGAGGAGTTACCACTCGTTTTCGTTTGCGGACTACTACGATCAGCGACACATGGGCTTCCGATCGCTGCGCGTTATCAACGACGACCGCATCGCCGCCCGACGGGGCTTTCCGACGCACCCGCACCGCGACATGGAGATCATTTCCTATGTTCTGGACGGGGCGCTGCAGCACAAAGACAGCACGGGCCGCGGAGCGATCATCACGCCGGAGGACATTCAGATGATGTCGGCGGGAACGGGAATTACTCACAGCGAGTTCAATCCCTCGGCTGATTCCGCCAACCATTTCCTGCAAATCTGGATTCAACCGGCCATGCGTGGGGCACGTCCGCGGTACAGTGATCAGAAAGTGACGACGGATCAAAAACGCAACCAATGGACAAAGATCGCCGGACCGGACGGTGCGAAGGCCGCCGTCGCAATCCGTCAGGACGCCCTGATCTTTGCGACCAATCTGCTGGCGGGAGAAAAAGTCGATTACACGGTCGAAAAGTCCCGTTATGCCTGGCTCCAGGTCGCCCGTGGAGAGTTGCTCGTCAATGGCACTCTGCTACGGAGCGGCGATGCCATTGCGACCAGCCGCGCGACTCGGTTGCATGGGGAGGCCACGGAGCCGACCGACGCCCTGCTGTTCGATCTTGCTTGATGCCTTATTTCCAGAACGCGTTGTCAGATCTTGCGGAAGCCTTCAGGAGAATCCCCATGGCGACACTGCTCTACATCGAATCTTCGCCTCGCAAAGCCCGCTCCAAGTCGATCGCGGCGGCGCGGGCCTTCCTGGAAGTGTACAAGGCCTCCCACCCGAATGATCGAGTGGTCACGCTTGACCTGTGGGACAAGAAGTTGCCGGAGTTCGACGGGTTCACCATCGATGCCAAGTACCAGGTTCTGCACGGCCAGGGGTTCAGTCCCGAGCAACAACAAGCATGGCAGGCAGTCGTCGACCTTTGCGATGAGTTCAAGGCGGCGGATAAGTACGTCCTCAGTCTGCCGATGTGGAACTTCGGCATTCCCTATAAGCTCAAGCATTACATCGACGTCATCGCTCAGCCCGGTCAGACCTTCAGTTACGATCCGGCGACGGGATACAGCGGCTTGGTGACCGGCAAGCCGATGACGGTCATCTACGCCCGGGGCGGTGCTTATTCCAGCGACGACATGAAGGGGATCGACTTCCAGAAGGGATACCTCGATTTTCTGTTGGGATTCCTCGGCTTCAAGGACTTTCACTCAGTGCTGGTGGAGCCAACACTGGCCGCCCCTGAGGACGTTCGCAAGTCGGAGTCCGACGCGATTGCCCAGGCCCGCAAGTTGGCCGAGACGTTCTGACGTCTACACTCGGCCATCGATCAGCGATGGCCTTTTTTTGAGCATGTAGTTTGCATGTAAACCAATGGGAGTTCGATCATGATCACCCTGCGAAAATCGAACCAGCGCGGCCACGCCGACCACGGCTGGCTCAACACGTACCATACGTTCTCATTTTCTTCGTATTACGACCCGGCGCAGATGGGGTTCCGATCGCTGCGCGTGATGAATGAGGATCGCGTCGCCGCCGGACGGGGGTTCGGCACACATGCCCACCATGATATGGAGATTGTCTCGTATGTTCTGGAAGGGGCGCTGGAGCATAAGGATTCCATGGGGAATGGCGCCGTGCTTCGTCCCGGTGAATTTCAGCGGATCAGTGCCGGGACGGGCATCACACACAGTGAATTCAATCCCTCCAGAGATCAACCGACGCACTTCTATCAGATCTGGCTGTTGCCGCAGCGCAACGGGCTGGCGCCGAGCTACGAGCAGAGGCGTTTCGACGACTCTGAGTTGCGAAACGCCTTGCGAGTGGTTGCGTCACCGGAAGGTGAAAACGGGTCGCTGACCATTCATCAGGATGCCCGCATCTCTCTTTCCAAACTGGATGCAGGGAAGGCGGTTG
>JAHBXU010000731.1 GCA_019636315.1 Planctomycetaceae bacterium
CTCTTTGAATCCGGTCGGTTTGCCCATGAAACCCAGCTTGTTGGCTACCAATTCGCCATTTCGGACTCGATCTCGGTCCAGTCCTGACATGGCACAAATTGTTGAAGATGCTTTCGGTTTGTCGTCACAATTGTTCCCCCGACTTCCAGTGCTTGTGCTGCCAAAATGGCGTCGCCGTCCAGCGCGACATCGGCTGAGGTCGGCGAGCCTGCCATGCGGGAATCGGCCCAAAGTTGTGCGGCACGATGCATTACGGAGGTACTGAGCGGAAGATAATCGAGCAGCGCTGCAAGTTCGTCCAATCGATGGATCGACGAGAAGCTGGTCTGCTTTCTGGCCAGCAGATGCAGCAGCTTGCGGCGAAGCTCGTAATCGGCGATCTCAGGCAAGAACACTTGCACGTTGTTCGCAAATTGTTCCAACAGCCGCTCCATCCAACGCGACACAAGCTGATTCTGCCTGCGTTTTGGATGAACGAGTTTCCCGAGGATTGCCGTATCAAGCAGGAGGTTCACGTGGATTCTCGCCGGCGCGTTTCGACTTCACGACACCGCATGGCCGCGTCGTTCAGTTCTCGATCAATGGCGTCCCAATCATAGCTGCCCTCGCCTTCAGCGTCGGCTTCGCATAGCCATTGCCGCAGCAAGGCGGCCGCCCGTGCGTATCGGCCGCGCCGGGTCTCAGCCGTTTGAGGTGTCTCGGCTTCTGCTTTCAACGTGGTCAATCTCCTCGTCCCGTAACGGGTGTAGACAGGCGTTATGCCGAATCGGCCCGGCACCGCGCAGCTTTCCGCTCCTCGACCAATATTCGCGACAACACCACATTCGTGCACCGCCGGCTGATATCGGTCTGGAAACGAGCACGTCGGGCAATCACGTTGAATTGCCACGTCGTGCCAGCAGATGCATGCGACGCTGGTCCCGAACGAAATCGTCACTGGCGACAGGAATTGTTTTACTTTCACTAGGCAATGTCCCCGTCTTCATGTAATGCAGCGCCGCCGTGTAATGTGAGCGCTGTTTCGATTCGCTTGCGTTGTCTGGAAGGCTTACAGCTCTTTTGACCTCAGCCCACTCCGGAGGATCGGGATGCTCAGCGACAAACTTGCAGGTATACCTCCAAATTCGGTCCTTCAGCGTGAATCCATCTGCGTCGCGTTCGCGAGGTGTGTAGTTGATGCTCATGATCGCCCGCTTTCTCAGAAGTAATCTAGCTCCCGACTCCGTTTGTGGCTCATCTCACCACAAATACCATCAGCATGCGATAACGTCGAATGCTGGCCGTTCACACCTCCTCCGCGTGGCGGAACCATTCGGCGATGGACAGTTCGAATCCGGGCAGGACGTCGCCGCCGGTGAGGATGTCGGTTTCGAGGAGGGTCGTGCACTCTTCGGGGGATGTGTAGACGGCCACTGTGCGGCGGTCGGGGTCGACGACCCAGATCAGCCGCGTTCCGGAGGCAAACAACTCTCGCCGTTTGCGTTCAATTTCATTTCTTGTGTTGCTCCTGCTTAAAACCTCGACGGCCAGATCCGGGGCAAAGTCGACGTACGGAACCCGCTCCACCTTTCCGCTTGGGAACTTATCCTTCAGGCAAACGGTGAAATCTGGCAACCGGAAGTTGCCTGCGATCATTTGGTAGATGGCACCGGCGGTAAAACCCTTCCCCATCCGTGTTGTCCAGAGAAACTCGTGCAGAAACCTGGCCAGCACTGTCGTGAGAGAATCTTCGAGGTACATGGCTGCCTTTTCCACAAGGACGCCGTCGATAAGTTCGCAATAGGTCGCCCTTTCGGCGTCGTTGTTCTGAATCAGGTCATCGATCGTCGCGGTCCCCGGTGGCGGATGAAGTCGAATTCGCTCCAATGGGATGTCTCCCAGTTGGTCGACGAGGTCAGCAATCGTCCGCTGCGTACCGGATGTCAATCTCAAGGTGGCTGGTGCCATTGCTCTCTCTGTCTGCTGTGTCTCAACGAGACTTCGCCAGCGCCGGCGTTTCCTCGCCGGCTGCTTCGGCCATTGCGGCGGCTTTGAGATCGTCGAGGGCGCGGCGGTAGTCGCGGGGCATCACCTGGATGAATCGCGCTGATTCCGTGTCCCAGCCGTCGAGAATCTCTCGGGCCAGGGCCGAGTCGGTGTAGATGTGGTGCTTTTCAATCATCTCCTTGAGTTCGGCGATGTCGTCCGGATTTTCGACCTCCGTCAGCGGCACGAGATCCACGAGTTCGAGATTGCAGTTCACACGGAACTCCTCCGGATCGGGGCAATACACGTAAGCGACGCCACCCGACATGCCCGCGGCGAAGTTGCGGCCCGTGCCGCCGAGGATCACCGCCCGGCCGCCGGTCATATACTCGCAGCCGTGATCGCCGACCCCTTCGACAACCGCCTTGGCGCCGCTGTTTCTGACGCAGAACCGTTCCGCGGCACGGCCGCGGAAATACGCCTCTCCGCCGGTCGCCCCATACAGGGCCACGTTGCCGATGATGATGTTCTCCCGTGGGACAAACGTGCTCTGTTCCGGCGGGTGGACAATCAGCTTGCCGCCGCAGAGCCCCTTTCCGCAATAGTCGTTGGCGTCGCCGATGACTTCGATCGTCACGCCGCCAACTGCCCATGCGCCCACCGATTGTCCGGCGGTGCCGCGGCAGCGAATGCGGATCGTATCTTCAGGCAGGCCCTGCGGCCCCCACTTCTTCGAGACCTCATGGCTCAGCGTCGTGCCGAACGCCCGGTCGATGTTCTGAATGTCGACGTCCAGTCGGATACGTTCGCCCTTGTCAATCGCATTTCTCAGTTGAGGGATCAACAACGTTTGATCGAGTGTGACTTCGAGTGCATGGTTCTGCGGCTTCTGGCAATGGGTGCCGGCGTTCTCGTAGTGACTGCTGGCCTTAGTGAGAATCAGCGACAGATCGAGGTGCTGCGACTTCCAATGCTCCTGATTGGGCGCCCAGGTCAGCATGTCGGCCCGGCCGACCATTTCGTTGA
>JAHBXU010000732.1 GCA_019636315.1 Planctomycetaceae bacterium
CGGGCATAGGTCGAGAACAATCCGTCCATCAGTTGCAGGAGTGATTCGATGCGTCCGTCGGGGATGGCGTCCTCGCGGGAGGTGAACAGGGGAAACTGCCCCTGAAACCCCAGGATGTTCCACGGATCGACCAATGCGCCGCAGGAGATGCCGCGGTGCAACAGATCTTCGACTTCGGCGACGTGAGAGACCGCCTCGGCCACATCACCCCGGTCGAGGCTGCGGGCGGCCGCTCCCAGCCCGCATTGCATCTCGCATTCAAAGCGTGCCGACGCTGACGGAATGACCAGCGACTGGCGGCGGCTCGCCTCGCCGTATCCCATCCGTGCGAACAGATAGGCCAGTTCACGATGCTGCACCTGCCGCGCACCGTAGCCGGCGACCTTCATATTCAAGTACTGCCGGATATGACCGAAAGGCTGCTGCGTCCGCTGGGCTTCGCGCTCCAGACGTTCGCTGCGGGAACCCGAGAGTCCTTCCATTAACCGCAGATAGAACTCATCACGACGACGGGCGATGATCGGCAACAGGGACGTCAGCGAAACCGTCGAATCATGGGTATCGGGACCGGAGCCACTGACGGAGGACGCCATCAGAATCGTCCCGGAGAGGGCCGCCGCCGCATCAAACAGCCGCTCCTGGCGCGAGACGCCCTTCTGCTCCTGGTCGACCCACGAAACGAGGGCGTCGACTATGATCCGCCGCAACACAAAACGCGTGTACTGCCCCTTCACGTCAATTTGCTGTGGGTCCCATTCGCCGAACAAATAGTTGGTCCGCTTGTTTGCCGGATGAGACTGGTCATACGCCCGCACATCGATCGCCAGTTCCTGCAGGTGATCGAGGTGGAAGTGCGCTGCATGAAGGAGATCCGGGGGCGACTGACGAAGGAACTCGAGCGTCGATTCGATCAAGTCAAAATGGGCGCCGGAGGAAACCCCCGCGCCTTGGATGAACACCGGGACGCAGCGGAAACGCTCGTGGTCATAGATCTCCATGCGGCGTCCATTCTCCAGGACCGCCACCGGCCGATATCCGACATACTCGTTGAGATGGGCGACAGCCCCCTGCAGGATGCGACCATGTTCGTCCCACGGCTCCCCTTGGCTGAGCACCGCCTCAAACATCCGCCCGAGCAGGTAGGGCGCCTCGAAGTCCTGAGGGGTCAGATGGAACAGCAGATCCGCATGATGAGCCCGGTAGGCCGCCAGGCAACCGTCCAGGGTCAGCTCAACAACAGCCTTGGCTTGAGTGCAGTCGGCAAACGCCGGCGACGTTCCCTGCAGCGCGCGGAGTTCCGCCAGGAGCGTCTGCAACATGCGCGCAGGGCGGTCTTCCCCCCCCAGGGCCACGCACAGACGGTCCACGTTCCTCTGAAACGCAGCGTCCGGCTTCCCTGTCGAGAAGTTGAGATGGCCCAATACGTCGCGTGCCGCGGCCGCGACATCGCTGGATTTGCTCTTATCGATTGGCTTTGATCGCCCCATAACGATTCCCACGGAAACACGAGCGGTGCCAGGTCGATCGTCAGATCGATCGCGCCCCCGCGATCCGGACTTGTTCGCACAGACCAGTGGTGTCCAAGCCAGATTCTCGCGAAGGTCCGTGTTCCGAGTAAAGCCCGGCCGCACTTTCTCACTGGCGATGCCGCAAGAATTTGAACCGAAGCTCCGACGGATCCGGTACAAGTCCCCACGCTCGGACACGGTTTCCGACCAGAGCGCACGTCATTCCATGCGTCAGGCGAAGTGAAGCGAGAAAATGCCCGACCCGCCGGCGCTCATCTCTTGCAGCAGATCGCGAATCGAAGAGAATGACGCTGACCTGTTCAGCTCCCATACTCCACGTTGAGTTCCGAACCGAGTCGACAACGGCCTGAGACGGCGACCGCGCGTTGATCCGGGGTGTCGTCACGGTTGATTGCGGAGTCTCTGATGGGTGCCATGCACTCACGCCGCGAGGCGGGTGAGCATGCCGAAAACCCGCACGACATGCCAACCCGGCTCAGGCCGTGACGGCATGCGACCCAAGATTTTCTGAATCTGCCGAAATTCGCTCCGACACCCACGATGCACCATGATCGGCCGATCGATTGAAGTCGTGCGATGCTTCTCTATAATCCCCCTCAAACAGCGGGACCATCACGTCCCATGCACGTCCCCAAATGTCGCCGTGCCGAAGGGACGTTCGATCCGCGTGAGTTTGGTGCAGGAGCGCGCGTCCCGAGTCCGTCGCCTGTCAACAGTGGGAGCAGACCTTGAACCGGCTGATGAACGCCCTGTCGTCGTCCGTGGGGCGAAAGTATGTGATGGGGCTGACCGGGCTGTTCCTGTGCCTGTTCCTGGTGATCCATCTGGCAGGCAACCTGCTGCTGTACGTCGGGCCGGAAGCGTACAATCATTATGCCCATGCGTTGCATGAGCAGCAGGCGTTCCTGCTCCTGTCGCAGATTCTGCTCTACGGCGCCTTTCTGCTGCACATCGCATTGTCCTTTAAGCTGTCGGTGTCCAATGCGGCGGCGCGATCCGTCTCGTATGAGACCAAGACGTCCAAGCGAACTGACCGTGTCATCGCCCAGATCGTAGCGCCCGAAGTGTGGATGTTCCGCAGCGGCGCGATCGTCCTGCTGTTCCTGATTATTCATGTCACGGATTTCAAGTTTGAACTGGGCTGGGATTTCAAGTCGGCCTTGGGGTGGGACATTGCGGCGACCGACGGCATCGAGCCATCGCGTTATGAGCGAGCCGGCGTGATTCTGCGGGATCTCGGGCGGGCCGTCATTTACACGCTGGGGAGCATCGTGCTCGGCATCCACGTCAGTCACGGCTTTGCCAGCGCCTTCCAGTCGCTGGGTCTCAATCATCCCAAGTACAATGGCGGCATCAAACGGGCGTCGGTAGCCTTTGGCTGGATTGTGGGAGTCGGATTTGCCAGCTTCCCGGTCATCTGGGCTCTTTCGGGCGTCACGTCGGCCTCCTCTTCTGCAGCCC
>JAHBXU010000733.1 GCA_019636315.1 Planctomycetaceae bacterium
GCAAGTTCAGGAACCCCACCTGTTCGACAGTATTGGCGGGCGAATCGAGCCGGAGCGCAAACAACTGCATGACGGGGAGATAGCGGCTCGACGTTTTCTTGAGCTCGCTGATTGGATTGATCCGGTTGCGGCTGCTGGTGAAGATTAACCGCCCTCCTGGCACTTCACAGGGCCCCGTGTTGTAGTCCCCTGGTTCGGTGCTGAATGTCAGTTGGCGCAACTGCTTTGATGCCACATTGATCGCGAACAGGTTGATCGTCGGCAGGTATTGAAACTTGACGGGCCGCACGTCGGTGGATGCCGCGAAATACAGCCATTTGCCGTCAAGACTCATCGTGGGGTCCATCACGCCGCCATTCGAGCCCGGATGCCACAACACACGATCAGTCCCGTCGGGCGAGAGCATGCGCAGGTGCGAGCCGGGCTCCATGTCGACAATGCTCGACACGTCCTGCAGGACTCCCTTGATCTCCGGATCACGCGGGACGGCGACGTAAACGACGGGATAGTTGACGCCGGCGTGCACGCGCGCCGACATCACGACGATCAACAATAAGGACCAGCGCAATCTCATGGTTGTCTCCTCTGGCTCTGGAGCCGTGGGCACTTCAAAACGAACAACGGCCCAAGGGGGGAGCGATCAGTGGGATGCACCGGCCTGAGGAGAGAGGCACGTCGTCAGGCGGCTTTCCGCCGCAGACAGTCATGGTGCGAAGAGCACGCTCGTGGTGGGACTTCCCTGTCACAGCTCCCACTGATGAAATCTAGTTCGTGCACGACGGCGTGCGATCACTAGTTCATTGAAAAGCAAAGGGAGTTCCATGAAAGCAGGAGAGCCACCGATCCGATTGAGGCATAACGACAACACGTCCTCGCCCTGCAGCGCGGACGGATAGAGCGTTGTCTTTTGGCATCGCATTCCCGCGATCGATCGAGAATGGTGTTGAAGCGCGGAAAGCAACAGTCCATGCGGTTACGACGCCGGGTCTCAAATCTGCCTGGACCGACGACCAACGCGCACCTGCTGTTGCCACACAGATGCACCTCGACACACGACGCATTGGGGGAATGCAACGATCGTCATTCGAGTGATACAGGGGGTTCCCCCTGAGAGACGGTTCCGACCGTCCATTGGTCGAGATGCCTGCACTTGTCGAACATAAAGAGGATCTTAAGTTCGCTTCACGTCGCTCTCATGTGGTCGAGTTAGGATTCGTCCCGTACGCGGCATCATCAATACGACAAGTGGAGGAGAACGACAATGACAAGTATTGTCAGCCCTGGCGGGAACTGTTTCGGACGTGACCTGGGCCGCGACGGCCGTCTCTGCGTGGCGACGGCAATCGGTTGCCTCGGCGCGGGCGGGTTGGGCCTGCTGATCGACGCCTTCGCGGCGTCACCCGTTCCAGCGGGAGGTCTATTGGAAGTCGGCGTCTTCTACCTCTGCCTGGCACTGCACCAGCATGTTCGACGACAGAATTCTCGGCCCTGCATGGTCGATTCCACCGCAGACACCTGGCAGAACCGGCGTGGTCTCAGACCTCCGTCCGCGCTAAAATTACGGTCGATACGGCCGACACGCCTGGATGCCGTCCTGACGGCGTGCAGCCCGGCGAAATGTGCCACATCACTCCGTCGATCAGAATGAGCGTCCGTGACGAACGATCCGTGTTGTGAACGCCATCGCCGGCAACGTGCAGCTTCGCTTGATGTGCAAGCGACCTGAGGGATGATTGTACTGTTCTCTGTGACTGTTTCCCCACTTTTGTGTTTCGACGATGAGCACTCGGATCCTGCTCGTGGAGGACGAACCGCGGATCGCGGATTTCATTGTTCGGGGACTTTCCGAAGAAGGCTATATTGTCGAACATGAAGCGGATGGACCGTCGGCGATCCGTCGATTGGAAACCGAAGTTTGGGATCTGGTCTTGCTCGACTGGTGGCTGCCGGGTGAGGAAGGTCTGGCGGTTCTGGAGCGATTTCGGTCCCGAAATCAGCAGACGCCCGTGCTCTTCCTCACGGCCCGGGATGGCGTGAAGGAACGCGTCGCAGGGCTGGACGCGGGTGCCGATGATTACCTGTGCAAGCCGTTTGCGTTTGAGGAACTCCTGGCGCGGATTCGTGCACTGCTCCGCCGTCCGGATCAACGAAACGGCCTTGTGCTGGAGGTTGGAGGGATCTGTGCGGATCTCTCCACACAACGTGCGACTCGTTATGGGGCGCCATTGGACCTGACGGCGAAGGAGTACTCGCTGTTGTGCCTGTTTCTGCGTCATCCTGATCGCGTCCTGTCCCGGACGCGCATTTTCGACGCGGTCTGGGGAGAACAATACGACGGACTGTCAAACACGATCGAAGTCCATGTGAAGGAGTTGCGTCGCAAGCTCGAACTCTACGGCCCTCGCGTCATTCAGACGCGACGCGGCCGCGGATACATCCTGGAACAGGAATCGCAGCACGCGGCGCCATGACGCTTGTCAACCGAGTTTCGCTGTTCTTTCTGGCGGCTCTGGCCGCTTGCCTGGGGATCGACTCGGCATTGAGCTTTGTCCTGATCCGCGATCACCTTTACAGGCAGTTCGACCAGCAACTGGCCAGTTCGCTTAATGCGCTGGTGGCCGCGGTGGAAGTGGAAGTCGACGCCGTCAAATGGCAGCCTTTGGAGCATACGATCGCCTTTGGAGACGATCGGGCCGAGGATGATGTCCGTTGGATCATTACAGACGAACACGGTGACATTCGTGATCGATCCGACAATTTGAACAACAACTCTCAGCAGGATGCCGCGTTGCTTGCACTGGCGCGCACGGACAGTGCTGAGCAGCAATCGATCGCCGAGGCGCAGCGATGGCGACTGCTGCAGAAGCGGCTTACTGCGCCACAACCCAAATCGGATTCAGAACTGGAAGCGGACGAATCGGCACAGATGACTCTGACAGTCGCACGCAGCACTGACCCCTTACACGCGAACCTTTGGAAACTCGG
>JAHBXU010000734.1 GCA_019636315.1 Planctomycetaceae bacterium
TCTGAGGACTGCCGCAGAGACAACAATCACACGTTTCCCATTGCACTCCGGCCAATGTGGGACCCGAGTTCGCGTTCTCCATGGACGTATCCCGACCTCAGTTCATCACCCTCGCGGCCGCTTGACTGTCGCGACCAAAGTCGTGTCGGGAACGGCAGTACTGCAAAGCTCACCTACCTGGATCAATGTTCGACAAGCCGAACATCCCTCCCAGCATAATGAAAGTCGATGCCCGGCTAAGAATGCGCATTCGGCCACTGACCGCGTAATGCGCCGAAGGAGGCAATCGTGAGCGATCAGCCGCTTCTCATGACAGAAACAGGCGACTGGAACGCCGCTGACATTCCCAGCGTGAAAGCGGCACCGCGGGCCCGCTGCAAAAGGCGTCGCACACGACAAGGGTTCCAGACCAATCCCCTCGCCGCTTCAATCACCCACAAAGATCAAAAGTCTGAAACATCGCCCAACGACACCCGCGAACAAAAGTGGACAGGGGGGGAATCGAACCCCCGACACCAGGATTTTCAGTCCTGTGCTCTACCAACTGAGCTACCTGTCCTGGTGGTTTGGCGGTCCGCAGTCGGGCACCTCTGGAGGGTTTTGATGTCACTTGCGGGCCGTTGGATGAATGAATCGGCGAAACCGGTTCATCCGCAGGTGTGGCCTTCACGATACCTGCCAACGAGATCTGGTGCGAGTCCAGGACGGACGAAGTCTATCAGAAAACTCGTCCGCCTCAAGCGGTCGGCATGCGTTCCAGGGAGGTCGCTGCCTACGATGGCTGTGTTTCAGGAAGGTTGGGACTGCGTCAGAAACTGGCGGTTGACGGTTGTTCGGTCACGTCGGAGATGCGGATCCCCGTGCGGAAGAAGAAGTATGCGCCGGTGAACGTTACGGGAATCCACTGGACCATGTGGTAGTAAATCGATGCAGCCCCCACGCCGACGGTGTCGTCGGTAAAGAACCGCAGTACGGCGAGGAAACACAACTGGATCACTCCGAAATAACCTGGCGAGGCCGGGACTGTTACGCCGAACGCCGTGGCTCCCATCACGATGCAGGACACCCAGGGGGAGACATGGATTCCAAAGCTCCACAGGGCCAGATAGATCACGGCGGCATTCAGCGACCATTGTAGAAATGACGTGAACATCAACCCGATCCACAGGTGACGATGCTTGAGCGACGCGAGACCGGCCGCGCCGTCCTCCAGCATACGGGCCAGCTTGTGCTTAACGGCCTCCGGGAGGAACGGAACTCGACCGAGGCACCATTCGAAGGCTCGCACGAAGGGTTTGGTCCAGATCAGATAGACCGCGGCGCCCATCAGAGCGACGCAGATTGCCGCGGCGACGACGAGCATCGTCGTCCGCACTCCCGGATCGTTCATCTTGGGCGTCAGCAACAACCCCAGGCCGAGCAGTGAGAGAATCGCAATTGCATCCAAAACGCGTTCCAACGCCACGCTGGTGAATACGGCCGTCAATGGCTGCCGCTGCTGGCGGGCGAACACAAACACTCGGACCAGATCGCCCAGGTGAGCGGGAAGCAGGTTATTCGCGGCGAACCCGATCATTACCGGGGGAAAGAGCACTCGTGTGGGGAAGTCGCCTAACGGGACGAGCAGCATGCGCCACCGCCAGGCCTTGATCCAATAGAAGACTCCCAGGATCGCGAGGATCACCGGCAACGTGCGGTAGTCCGCGCGGGAAAACGCATCGGCAATTTCGCGGACGAGATCCCCCAGAGGGCGTCCATTTGCCATCACGCGTGCGGCAAGCCAGAGGCACCCACACGTCACCGCCACCCCGATGACCAGTTGGAATGATTTCGTTCGATACCAGGCCACGCGTTTTGCGGCCGAACCGTGTCGATCAGGGGACTGGTCCGAGTTGTGACTCATGGGGCCAGCCCTCAA
Source organism: Planctomycetaceae bacterium (assembly GCA_019636315.1). Lineage (GTDB taxonomy): Bacteria > Planctomycetota > Planctomycetia > Planctomycetales > Planctomycetaceae > JAHBXU01. The sequence continues at coordinate 1,919 of JAHBXU010000734.1, forward strand.
ATGGTTTCCCGGCAGTGTGTTGCGTCAGGCATCCGTGACTCCAGCCAAGGCGAGTACGGTCTTCCACTCCTGGGGAGTGACCGGTTGAACCGACAGGCGAGAGCCACGCTGCAGGAGCATCATCCCTTCCAAAGACTTGGTCGACTTAAGAACTTCACGTGTCACTGGATGCGGAAACTTCTGCCGGAGTTTGACGTCGACCACGAACCAGGTGGGATTTTCCGGATCGCTCTTGGGATCGTAGTGGTGATCGCGTTTGTCGAACGCCGTCGGATCGGGATAGGCCGCGCTCACGATTTCGACGGTGCCTACAATTGCCAGTGGATCCGCCCCGCTGTGATAATAGAAAGCTCTGTCACCGATTCGCATTGTGTCGCGCAAGAAGTTGCGCGCCTGATAGTTGCGCACGCCGTCCCAGAGCGTTGTCTGATGGGGGGCGGCTCGCAGATCGTCAATCGAATAGGAGTCGGGCTCGCTTTTCAGGAGCCAATAGGCGGGTCGATGCGCGGGCGGTTTTGCAGTTTTCGCTTTCGCCAACGTTGGTTCCCCTCGGCGGATGCGCGGCATTCTGTCGCAAGTCGCGTCCGGAGGAACGTACGGCAGGCACTTGCAAAACGCAAGAGGACGCGACGCAATCCTGAAAGGTTGCAGCGCGTCACATACGGCGCATAGAAAAACCCTCGGGCACCGACATCAGTCACACAGGAACGTTCCGATTTGGCTGAGAGCAGAGTGGGTCAGGCTGCAATCACGTGTTCGGAGGAAAACTGTGTGTCGCTGATGTCGTTATGTGTCCGAGGGTCAGGCTGGGTGGGAATTGGTTGGCTAACGGTGTATTTGATTAGCAATGACCGTGCCGTTGGCGGTCCGATATGTGTATGTGACCTTAAGTCATTTGAATTCAATTTGTTATGAAATTCGTTGGATGAGACGATTGCAATGAGCAGCGGACTTCGTTACTTTCGGCGCTGATAATTCGGCGCCGAGAATGGCGAATCGTCATGTCGAAATGGGTGAAGTACGGGTTCTTGGGGCTGGGGTGCCTGAGCGTCCTCTACTGCGTCGC
>JAHBXU010000735.1 GCA_019636315.1 Planctomycetaceae bacterium
AGAACGGTTCGGCGAAGAAGTCGTCCGCGTCCCGCCGCAAGTCGGCAGCGGTCGCGTAACGGCTTCGTCATCACGACAGCGAGAGAGAGTTTTTCTCTGAAGGAATCCGCACCACGGATCTCTCGCTTTTTTTGGTGCCCGCGACGAGTGATGGTCGTTTCACGACGTCTGACTCCCGCGAGGCAGTGCGCCGGCCTCGACCGCGCACGCTCTTTTCCATTGCTGCTGCGGGTAGACGATCTGTCCACCGCTTCCCTCCCGGATCGTGTTTGTGACCACGGTCCCGGCCGGAGGCCGGTGGCGTGCAAACCTATGGTTTTCCAAACCTGCTCACGTTGAAGCCTGAACCATGTGACGTTCCGTCCCGTGCGTTCATGACCGCAGTGTGAGTGATCGTTTTCTGTTCTCCGTCAGCGGCAGTCCCAGCATAACGCGGCGTCAAGGTCCGACGCCCGTTGGGCGTCTGCTGCTTTCGCTTCGCGAAAGACTCCACCCTGACTGTGCCGCGTGGCCGATGCTCGGCCGCCGACGGGCCATTTCTCAAACCCGTTTCGGAACGGGTCAGTCGGCCCGTTCCAGAAGGAGTCTTCGATGAATCGAGAAGAAGCACTGAAAGCGAGCGACGATGCGATCAAGGAACTGGCTCAAGCCCTGCAGCAGGGCAAGAGCGAGACGCTGCTGAAGTACTTGGACACGATGAGCCGGTTTCACCGGTATTCGTTCGGGAACTGCATGCTGATTGCCATGCAGAAGCCGGACGCGATGATCGTGGCCGGATTCGGCCGGTGGAAGGAACTGCACCGCTGGGTCAAGAAGGGAGAGAAGGGCATTGCCATTCTCGCTCCGATGGTCTCGCGGAAGAAGGCGGACGCTGACACCGAGGACGGCCAGGAACCGGAAGGACAGCCGACGGCTGTGCTGCGTGGATTCCGAGTCGTCTACGTGTTCGACGTCTCCCAGACCGAAGGCAAGGAACTGGAAGAGTTCGCCCACTTCGACGGTGATCCCGGTGACAAGATCGCCTGCCTGGAGCAGGTGATCCGTTCCAAGGGGATTGAACTCGAATACGTGGACAGTCTCGGCGGAGCGCTCGGGATGTCGGAAGGAGGCAAGATTTCGGTCCTGTCGTCCCTTCCGAAAGCTCACCAGTTCTCCGTGCTGGTTCACGAACTGGCTCACGAACTCCTTCATCGCGGGGATCGCAGGAAGGAGACGACCAAGATCGTTCGCGAAACGGAAGCCGAAGCCGTGGCCTATGCGGTTTGCCGTTGGGCCGGGCTGGACTGTTCGACGGCAGCGTCGGACTACATCCAGCTCTATAGCGGCGACGAGCGGGTGCTGATGCAATCGCTCGAACTGATCCGTGACGTGGCCGGCCACATCATCACCGAACTGGAGCAGCTTGGCTCCGAGGAGGTGCGCGATGTGGCATAAGCAACGTTTCTGGTCGCTTCAGGCCGTCGAATCAGCCGAAAAGCTCACGCAGCAACTGACCGAGTTCACCTGGACCGGGTGTCAGGCGTTTGAATTGGGCGGGTACATCCTGGCCAACGATGCCACGTCGCCCAATGGGGCGCAGGAGTACGGAGTGCTCCGCCCCGATCCGGACGACGACTCCCGGCTGATTCAGATCGAGAGCATCACGTTCTCGTGGTGTTCGGAAGCACGCGCCTTGGAGCTTCTCCAACGGATGCTCCGAGGCGAGTTCGATCTGCATGTTCTGGGTCATCTCGGCCGGTCGCAGTTTCAAGCGCCGGAGCGGCATGGTTTCTGTCCCTTGTGTCGCTAACGAAAGGAGATTGGCTATGGCAACTCAATTCCCACAACCAGGTGATCTGATCCTGGTCGAGAAGAGTGAATGGTATGCACTCAAGGACGGCCAGAGGCTTCGCGTCTGCGAAGTCCCCGGCTGGATCACGGAAGGCGAGGCCATCTACGTCGCGCCGCGCGATCGAGTTCGGTCGTTCTGGGGGCCAGCGTTTGGTCCACCAGACGACGCGGATGCGGGAGCGATGAGTACGTCCGGCGGTCCGTTCAAGACGGTGCCCGTTGAAGAACTGGCAGGGCTTCAGGCCATTGGCCGGGAGCTCGACTGGTTCTGGCATTGGCGGGACTGGCCGCGTGCCGGTGGCGGGGTCGACTATCAGAAAGAAGTGACCGTCTGGTCGCTTCCGCTGTTGATCGACCAGCACTACCGGAAGATGGCCGAGTTTCGGAAGGAGGTGGTCTCATGACGACCTCGTCCCATCCCTCGGCTGACGACCCGCGACCTGATCTGCCCCCGGTGGATCAGGTCGCTGCTGTTTCGGAACCGGAGATTGAACAGGACGAGGACCGGGAGTTTCGGGAAGCCATCTCGATTCATCCGATCATCCGTCAGATCATCGACCGGGACTGTCACGTGGGCGAAAGCGAGAGCCACGTGGTCCGCCACGTGATCTCGAAACTCCGCAACGGCTACCAGACGTTCCGGAGCCTGTCCCCGACGGAACGCCGGTACTTCATCGAGCAGTGCCTGCTGCGGCATCGCGCGAACCGCCGGCAGTACGTCGAGGTCATGAGCGGGTTCACGCGGACGCTCGGCAAAGTGCCGGCCGCTCAAGGTTCGATGACGGGAAAGGAGGTCGTCACCTTGATGCGAAAGCACAAGCAGACGATCGCCTCGCTGGCGTTTCGACTCGGCACGTCGCAGAAGCGGGTTCGAGAAGTCCGTACTCACGGACTCCACGATCCGCTGGCGGTCCGCGACTGGATCGAAGCCATCACGGACACGGACCCCGGTCCGATTCCGGAGCGCTATCGCGTGAACGGACGCCAGGAAGAGACGGAATGCGGCTTCTGCGGCGCTCCCCTCTTCCACGGTGACGACGCCTACGAGTACGTGAACGAAATCTTCTGCTCGATCAGTTGCTGCCGCAACAGCCGCGGCTGGTAGAGCACACGTTTTTCAAAGAGGTTCCAGCCTGCACGCCGCCGGACC
>JAHBXU010000736.1 GCA_019636315.1 Planctomycetaceae bacterium
AGTGTGATTCCCGCTATTACGCGAGCGACGAAAACATCGGGCAGTGTCTTTTTTCCTTTATTGAGGAGCATCAACGTGAAATACAGCTTCCACAGGAGGCTGGGGCAGAGCAGTCAGATATGTCGTCATCCAACAAAAGGTATGAGTTGACAGGGTGCGTGCTTGGCGGACTGATCGGGCTGGCATTCTGGTTCTGGCCGCTTCCTGTCGGTTGGGCCGTATCGCTTTTCGACCTTCAAGGCAACTTTGCCGACTATATGTACCTCGCTGCGCCCGTGGCGTTGCTCTTTCCATTGATCGGAGCAATCATCGGGCGGCGTATGGACAAGTAGGCCCTCCAGTCGAAGCCTGTACAGTTCACATCCGAAGTGACCCAGCACATCCGCGGTCCATTCCGATCAGAAAGTCCTCATGTCGCTCGTTCGTCCGCGTGTTGATTGTATTGAAGGTTACGTTCCCGGGGAGCAGCCGCAGGACGGGGGGTGGGTGAAGCTCAATACGAATGAGAACCCCTATCCTCCGTCGCCGCAGGTGGTCGAGGCGATTGAGCGCGCGGCTCGGGCGCCGCTGAACAAGTATCCGGACCCGCTGGCGACGGCGTTTCGCCGCGCCGTGGGGGAGTTGTTCGACGTCGATCCAGACTGGGTCCTGCCGGCGAACGGCAGCGACGAAAACCTGACGATTCTCCTGAGGACATACGTCGATCCGGGGGAGCTGGTTTCGTACCCGTACCCCAGTTATATCCTGTACGAAACGCTCGCCGACCTGCAGGGTGCGGATCACAGACGATTGACGCTTCGCCCGGACTGGTCCTGGGATGTCGAGGGCGCTCGCGAAACAATCAATCACTCGAAGCTGGTGATCGTTCCCAACCCCAATTCGCCCTCAGGGAATCGGTGGGACGATACGACGATCTGTTCGCTGATCCCGCCGCGCGGCCTGCTCGTGCTCGATGAAGCTTACGGTGACTTCGCCGATGAGCCGCACCGAATGCAGTTGCTTCAGAGCGAGCACGGACCGCGGATCGTCGTGACGCGCACGTTCAGCAAGTCGTACTCGCTGGCCGGCCTGAGACTGGGGTTCGCCGTCGCGCATCCCGAGCACATCACCGCCATGCGGAAGGTGAAAGACAGCTACAACTGCGACGCGGTCGCGCTGGCCGCCGGGACGGCCGCTCTTCTGGATCAGCAGTGGATGCTCGACAACTGCCGGAAGATTCGCGCCACCCGCGCGCGGCTCTCGGAGCAACTGGAGCGGCTCGGGTTTGACGTCGTCGACAGTCAGGCCAATTTCGTCTGGGCCACGCACCCGGAGCGGCCGCACCGTGAACTGTATGAGCAACTCAAGTCGCAGAAGATCCTCGTCCGCTTCATGCAGTTCCCCGACGTCGGCGTCGACGGCCTGCGCATCACGATCGGCACGGACGTAGAGATCGACCGGCTGCTGGAGGCGTTAGCCGACATTCTCCGGAGTTCATGAAGTGACTTGGAACAAGCCAGCCTGGATTGCGGTCTCCGGTGGCGAGACGGACGGTTCAATCCGCCGTCGACCCGAAGTCCGGCGAAAGATCGCTTTGCAGTGGGTGATCTATGCAGCCATGTTGGTATGCATCATCTATGGAGCGACGACGTTGGCATCGTTGATCGGAGTCGCGCAGGTATTCTTGATCACGGCCGTCCCGCCGTAGGGAGGAGTCGCCAAGCCTCTCCTTTTGATCGCACTCGCGTGCCTGGCCGGTGCGTTCTACGTTTCCCAGCAACGCTGGCCTGTGGATTTGTGGAGAGCGCAGGAGTTGCTGGTGTGGGGCCCAATTGGCGTTGCTGGCGCAATTCTGCTGGGGCTGGATATCAGGAGGCTGCGTGATCCCGCGACATATTACGAGGTGACTCCCGAGCTCGCTCAAGACTTGGCTGATCTGACGGACCATGCGCAGGCGCTTCTTGATGCAGACGATCAGGATGCCTCATTGGCCGAGCAGACCGATTGAAATGATGCAGGTGCAAATTGAATCCTGAACTCCAAGTCCATGAGGCGCTCGGAATCGTTCACGCCGATGCAGTCCGCGCCTACGACGACTTATCGCCGTACCGGATCGAGTTCGTTCTGGAGGACGACGGATGGCATATCGATTGCGAATTGCGAGAAACAGAGATTTCCTGCGGCGGACGGCATTATGTGATCGATGCCTCGACTGGCGAGATTCGGCCGAAGCGATATGAGCCGTAGTGTTTTCTGCCGAGAACGTCCCGTATCGCCCTGTTCGCCGTCCCGATAGAATGCGGAGGTTGGTCAATTCTGGAGCCGCCGATGTGCACTGTGATACTGCGTGAAGAGGTCCGCATCCCGGATGGGATCGACAGCCTGGAGGCGTTTCGCCGCTGGGCCAAGTCGGATGAATTCCCGGAAGTCGGGCGTTTTTCGTTTCTGGAGGGAGAACTCTGGGTCGATGACATGCCTGAGCAGCTCTTTACGCACAACAGTGTCAAGGTGGAGATTGGTAGCGTCATTCACCGACTTCTCAAATCAGACCGTCGCGGCCGTTTCTTCGGAGATGGCTCACTGGTGACGAACGTTGAAGCGGGGCTGTCGACGGAGCCGGACGGGACCGTGGTGCTGTTCGAGAGCCTGAAAGAGGAGTCCGTCCTCCTCGTTGAGGCAGCGGGAGAGGGATACATCGAGATCACCGGGACGCCCGACCTCGTCTTGGAGGTCGTCAGCCGCACTTCCGCGCAGAAGGACACCGTCGTGCTTCGCAAGTTGTACTGGCAGGCGGGAGTTTCCGAATACTGGCTGGTGGATGTTCGCCGCGGCCGGGTGGAATTCGACATTTTAAAACGAGGCTCACGAGGGTACACGGCCGCTCGCAAGAACGACGGGTGGGTGAAATCATCCATCCTGGATCATGCGTTTCGGCTCACTTGCGCGACGGACGCCGCCGGCAACCCGGAGTACACCCTGGAAGTCAAGTAGTCGTTACT
>JAHBXU010000737.1 GCA_019636315.1 Planctomycetaceae bacterium
AGCTTGCGGAGCTTGTCCGCGACCAGTTCGTCGACATAATTCACTGGTTCAACCGGAGCTTCCTCGTACTGCAGTCCGTCCGGGAGGACGATGTACTGCGACACGACGGTGTGCGTGTCGTACCGGGCCATGACGAACGCTTCGCCTCGCGCTCCGGCGGTGACGATTCCTTCCGGGGAGATTTCGGCGCTCGTTGCGTTGTTCGACTGCATGAGCGCGAGTCCCGTCACGTCGCGGGTCGAGCCGTCGGAGTATCTTGCGAGGACGGTCACTCGCTGCGTCGTCCCCGCGCCGCTCATGACGGCCTGCCGCGGGTACAACTCGAGTTCTGTGCAGACCGGGATGTCGGCCGGATCGGCGGGTGTGGCGGAGGCGATCCACTCCACCAGATCGCGGCCCATCGGGGAGTCGACATCGAACAACTTGCCGCCTGTGTGCGGCACGGCGCCCGTCGCCTTCTCGACGATCAGACTGGATGCCGGTACGGCGAGGTCGATGCGTCGGCCCGGCTGCGCTCGCGTAATGCGAAAGTGGTCCCCGTCCGGATCGTATCCGAACAACGACAACATGAATCCGTCTTTCCCACGGGCCGCTCCGTGACAACTTCCGCTGTTGCAACTGGCCTTCATGAAGATGGGCATCACGTCGAGTTTGAAGCTGACCGGACGCGGCGCGGCAGCCTCTGCCACAACAATCGGCACCTGGGCCGACTGACCTTCGAAGGACACCGTCAACTGCGTTTGCCCATCCGCCGTCGGCCGAAGCACATTCGCCTCGCGGCCGACAACACTGCCATCGGCGAACGACCACTCACAGACGTCGGTCACGTCCCGTGTGACTCCGTCCGCGTACACCGCCTGGACGACGACCGACTGCCGGTCTTTACTCGTCTGCAGGCTGATCTCCGGTGGAAAGGCGCGCAGCTCGACAAGGTCCGCAGCGGCTGCGACGGATGTGACGCAGAGTGCGATACCGGTGAGGCATGCAACCGGAATAACATTTCGAGAATTCATGGACACGGTTCATTCTCCGCCAGAGGTCGCCGCTGTTTGTGCGGTCCCGGCGGCTTCGGCGGCTTGTTGGGCTTCGACTCGCTGTTTCTGTTCCAGTCGCAGACGCTCCAGACGTGAGAGCGGCTTTTCGGGGGGCGGTGCCTGGACGACCGGTTGAGGCGCCGCCTGTGGTTGATCGGCCTTTGGCGGGATGGGGACGTCCACTTGCAGTCGGCCCGTTCCGAGATTGTGCACAATCGTCGTCCCGGCCTCTGGCACAAGCACCTGGCAAAACAGATTCGTATGATTGCCGGCCGTGGCGTTCGTCTCCGTTTTGATGTTGAACACCAACTGCTCGGTTTCTTTTGTGACGGTCAGATTGTCGGTCGCCGTATTGGCCGGAAGGCCCAGCAACTGAACGGTTGCTTCCCCTTCGAAATCCTTGCGCTTATTGACCTTCACGATCAATGGCGTTTCCTTCCCCTGTTCGACCGAGGCCGCGAGATACTCGAAAGTCAGGTATTGCTCCTCGACGGTCAGCGGGACAAACGGAGTGCACGTCTCGACGTTTCCATTGCCGACGGTGGCCGACGCGCGGATCGCAATCATCGTCGTCTGCACCGCTGCGTTCCCTGCCGCGTTGATCGGCAGCAGCACTTCCGACTGGTCGCCGGGAATGGAGACTGAAACCGACGAGCTGATGCCCGGGGGATTGAGCAACATGTCGACCTTGATCGGTTCCGCGTACCCTTCATTGCGTTCGGCGATGACTTTGAGGTTCATCGAGCCCCCCTGCACGAGCGGCACGGCGGGCGACTCAATTCGCACACGGAACGGCGGTGCTTCCGTCACAACGACGGGCAGACGCGTTTCTTCCTCTTCCCAGACGCGCTGCTGATTCTGACCAAGGATCATCAGGTTGAGCTGTGAGAGCGGGCCCTCGGTGACCGTTGGCTGATTGGGGTCGTCGAGATGGGCGATGATTGATGCATGTTTGCCGGCAACCGGTGCGTCCGCCGCCGCATAAAACACCACCGGCATGGACCCGCTCGTCCGCCAGCCTTCAGGACACTCGATGCTCACGCCGGCTGGGAGGTCGTCACAGCGAAAGTTCACCGGTCCGCCGAAGTCCGCGCGGCTCACATTCACGACGAGCCCCCGTCCGCCCCCTTGCGGGATGATGATCTGCGGCTGCACGTAGAGCTGAAACTCCGTCGGCCGCGCGGCGAGCGTTGGCTGCACGGTCGTCACTTCAATCCGGTACGTGTGGGCGTCGCTTCCCTGTCCCAGATGGTCGCGCACGGCGACCGCATATTCCGCGTCCGCCGGCGCCTGAAATCGAACGTAACTGTCAGGCCCGCGGCTGTCGTCAGCAGCCGCCAACTGATTCCCCGTGGCAACGTCATACACGTAGACGACCGGATCAAGCTCTGAGCGAATCCGCCGGGCATAGACTTCGATGTCGAACGTCTGCCCCTGTTTGGCCGCGAACCTGAAGTAATCGGCTTCATCACTCTCCGCGAGCACGCCGTTGAACGCGCCGGGCGCAGCGGCCGGTGTCGCTTCGGCGATCGCGTTGTTGGGTTCGACTTCTGTCGTATTGTCGAGATCCGTCAGACGGAACCAGTTCCAGGAAGGGGCGACGCCGTGCTCGTCTTCCGCGAACAGCCCGAACGGTTGTCGCCGATCGGCGGGCAATGTGACCTCGCGCGTCAATTGTCCCAGCGGATCTCCGAGGAACGTCACGCTCAGCGATTCGCCCGGTTTGCCGCCGGACGGTACGATCGCGGTCGGCCGAGGGAAGTTGCCGATGTGCAGGCGGTACTGAGCGTTGCCATCGCCATTGTATGAGCTGTCGCGGACGGCGATGATGTATTTGCCGTCTTCTGGAATGATGGTGCTGACGATTGCGTCGTTCCAGACGAGCGCTGCGTCGTCGTTGGAGACGAGTTCGTTGCGGTCCGCGCTGAGGATGGTCAGTGACG
>JAHBXU010000738.1 GCA_019636315.1 Planctomycetaceae bacterium
CTGAATCTCTATGGCACACAGGTGAGTGACGCCGGCCTGCAGCAACTGCGAGGCCTCAAGCATCTGCGCAAGGTCTATGTCTGGCAGACGCAATGCACACCGGAAGGAATCAATGCACTCCGACTGGCGTTCTCACCGTTGGAAGTCGTCGGGGCGCTGGAATTGAAACCGGTCGTCGTCGAAGAACCGAAGGCGGAAGAGCCCAAGGCGGAATAGCCGCTGAAATCACTCGGCCGCATGCGGGCACCTGTATCGAGCGCTTCGTCACGAACCCGGTCCCAAGCGGATCGCATTCCGGCCGACCACCCACAGCAAACGCCCCGGCCGTCCTGCGACGACCGGGGCGTTTCGCGATATCGAAGTGACCGCTTGAGGAGGCTTAGTGAGCGTGGTCGTGATCGTGGCTATGCGACAGGGCGCCGGTGTAGGTGGTCCCCTGGATCTCGACGGTCAAACCGCCGTGCAGCTCCTCAATGTCGGTGACCGTCACACTGTCGCCGGATGCGGAAAAACGGGACGAACTTCCCGCAGCGTCTCCGTCCTGAGGTTCGGCTGCGAGCGTGATCGGCTCGCCTCCTTCGACGGCGAACTCGATTTTCTCCAGCGGAATCGCGACCGCGTTTTCCGCATGCGCGTCGAGGAAATACACGACCAGTCGCCCGCCTTCCGCTTCCTCCAGAACGACTTCCGCGACGTACTGATGATCACCGAGTTCGATGAGATGCCCGCCGTGGGGCGCAGTGTGGGCATGGTGATGATGGTCGTCGATGTGTGCTTCGGCCTGTTCGACGTCCTGATCGGTGACGGCAGTATATCCACCACCGCCGCCGCAACCGGTCAGCCCCAGGAGCACGGCCGAAGTCAGGACGGCCACACGGGACGCACCTGGAACGAGTCGCGGCAAATGATGAAACAACATGAGACTCCCTATTGCCTTAACGGATCGATGAGAAACGGGAAAAGTCTATCGCCCCGGTGACCGTTCACCTTGGCTCGGCTATTTTCGAAAGCCGAAGCGGCCGAGTCAATGAACCGCTTCCGATCAATCGCGCGCGTACAACAATTTCGTGCCAGCCGGTAGGCCGTTTGCTACAATAGCCTCAGTTTGCCGTATCGTACTCTTCGTTGAACTCTCTCTGCTGAGCAATCCCTGGGCTTTCATGACTGAACCCGTGTGTCGGCCGAGACAGTTCACGATTTCCATATGTCCTGGTTGACGCACCTGAAAGTGGCCCTGAACAAGGAAGCTCTGCCGGACGACTTCTAAGCCATGCGGAGCTCCGACCGGGCTGGTACGTCAACAGGCCGCTGCAGGAGATGTATGCCGCAGCCTGTTGTGGTACACCCAACGTGTAGTAACGAGTGATTGACGGCTACGCTATTTCGCGATGCTCCAGCGCAGATACGCTTCCAGCAACGGGTCGATGGCGCCGTCGAGGACTTCGAAGGGATTCGACAGCTTCAGATCCATCCGGTCATCTTTGACGAACTGCTGCGGCTGCAGGACGTAGTGCCGAATGGTCTGGCCACCGAAGCCGATCTTCGACTTCTCGCCGCGGCGGGCCGCAATCTCGGCGTCCTGCTTTTCCTGCTGAATCTGATACAACTTCGCGAGCAGCATTTTACGGGCGGTCGCCCGGTTCTTGTGCTGGCTTCGCTCATTCTGACACTGGACAACCACGCCGCTGGGCAGGTGTGTCAAACGGATGGCCGACTCCGTCTTGTTGACGTGCTGGCCGCCGGCGCCGCCGGCCCGCATTGTTTCTTCGCGAACGTCCTTGGCCCAGTCGACCTCGATCTCGGCGTCCTCCCCCAGATCCGGGATGACGTCGACCGCAGCGAACGACGTATGCCGCCGCCCGGCGGAATCGAACGGACTGATCCGCACCAGCCGATGGTTGCCGGTTTCCCCCTTCAGATACCCGAAGGCGTATGGCCCCTTGATGTGCAGCGTGGAATTGCGGATGCCTCCTTCTTCACCGTCGGACCGGTCCATCACTTCCGCCTTATACCCTCGCTCTTCGCACCACCTCAGGTACATGCGTTCGAGCATTTCCGCGAAATCCGCGGCATCGGTCCCCCCTTCGCCCGCCTGCACCGTCAGGTACGCATCGCCGGAATCTTCCGGGCTGCGCATGCTCGCCTGCAGTTCGGCCTGATCGAGTTCTTTCTCCAGACGATCCACGGCCTGCTGCAGTTCGATCCGCGATTCGCCCGTTTCGTCCTCTTCGGCGAATTCCATCAGGACTTCGAGATCGTCCGCCTCGGAGGACAACTGCTCCACCGGCTTCAGCGCGGTGCGCAAGCGACTTAACTCAGCCACGGTCGCCTGGGCCTGCTCGGCGCGGTCCCAGAAATTCGCCGCCGCCATCGTCGCATCAATTTCCGCAATGCGGGACTTCTTGGTGTCGTAGTCAAAGAGAGTCTCGCAGTTGGACGATGCGATCGAGCAAGGAGCGACAGGAATTACGGAGGTCAGCGTCCATGGCGACTTTCAGCAATCAGAAACAGGTCACGTGGTATTGCGGCTGGGATTATAGGACACCGGGGGGACAGGTGAAATGGCCCCCAGCAGGTTTTGAAAGACCGTGGAAGATGCGGACCTGACGGTTCGCCGCAGCATCCGCTCCCAAGCCGACGGCTTTGCCGTCGGTCGACGGGGGCCCGCCCTGCTGATTCGCCGGAAACGCATTCCACGCGTCGCCCCCTATCCTACGACGGCAAAGCCGTCGGCTTGGGAGCGATCTGGCGTGTTCATCAACGGGTGAGTAGTCGTTGGAAACCGTAAGTACCGCTCCCAGCGAGCGTTCTTCAGTCGCATCCCCGTGTCGACCAGGGTGCTCAACCACCAGCGGCGCGGGATGGGGCTGAAAGAACAATCCGCCGTTTCTGCGGTGGGGATGACGAAAACGAGCATTCGAGGACGTGATCCGATCACCCGTTCCCGCAACCCATTCCGACAACTCAACGCA
>JAHBXU010000739.1 GCA_019636315.1 Planctomycetaceae bacterium
GACGCCCGAACTCGGGCAATACCGGTTCCATCATGTGCGAGTGGAACGCATGGGACGTCTGGATGGGCTGCGTGCCGACGCCTTCCGAGTCCAGCGCAGCGCAGAACCGGTTGAGCGCGTCCGTCGGCCCGGACACGACGGTGATCGACGGACCGCTGCGGCCGGACGGGACGATCGACTATGCCGCAGCGATCAACGACGAATGGGCCGCCGGCGTCACCCCCGACCAGAATGCCGCCGTCGACCTGCTGCGAGCCTTCGGACCGGGAACCATTATGGAATCGGTCCGGGGGGCCTATTTTGCGCGGTTACAAATTCCCGTCCCGCCTCTGGAGGGAGATTACCTTATCGATCTTGCGGCGTTCCTGGACTCTCAGGGAATCACCCGGCAGCAGGATCCTGAGCAATTTGACGAACTGATCGATCAGCAGGGCCAGGCGACGTCCTCCCCCTGGGCGGCGGAGTCGTTCCCGCAAATGGCCGCCTGGCTCAAGGCCAACGAAGTCCCGCTGGAAGCGATCATCCAGGCGGCCGCGAAGCCACGTTACTTTTCACCGCTTGTGCCTCCGGATGATTCTCCGGTGCTTGGTTCATCAATGAACACCGAGATGAACGTCCGCGAAGCGGCGCGGCTCTTGATGGCTCAGGCCATGCTGGAACTCGGGAACGGTAACATCGACCGCGCCTTCGAACTGACGCTTGCCTGTCACCGGCTGGCTCGACTGGTCTCGGAACACCCGACGCTCATCGGGGCGATGATTTCGGTCGCCGTGGAGACGATGGCGGCCCAGGGAGATGCTGCAATAGTTCTTGATGACCGACTGACGGGCGAACAGGCAAGCGACTTTCGCCGCCGGCTGAAGTCGCTCCCACCCCCGCGATCGATCGCCGACGTCTACGACCGCGGTGAACGTTTCATGTCGCTCGATATGACGCTGGCCATGGCGACGGGACGAATCACTGAAGAGGACCTACAGATTCCCCGCATTGCCTTCCGCATGGGATTCGATCCCAATCCGACGCTACGACGGTTTAACGAGTACTACGACGCCACGCTCCAAATCTTGCAGATATCCGATCCCGAAGAACGGACTCAAGCCTTTTGGGATCTCGATGCACGTATCGAAGAGCATAATAAGAAGCGGGGCATAGAATGGTGGCTGCGGATGTTAGTCCATGCGAAGCGTGGGATGAGCGAAGCGATTGGAAATGTCCTGGTTACTCTGCTAATCCCGACCGGGGAACAGGCTGCAACGGCATCCGATCGGCGTTTCATTCGACTGGAGTTCTGCGACGTCGGCTACGCGCTCGCGGAGTTCCGGGCCGCAAACGGCCATTTCCCCGACACGCTTGAGGAACTTGTGCCGGACGATCTCGACGCCGTCCCGCTCGATTTCTACACGGGCGACCCGTTGAAGTACCGCCGCACCGACGCCGGCTTTGTGCTCTACAGCGTGGGTGAGAACGGCATCGACGACGGCGGATTCACGGTCCGAAATAGAGACGACATCGCCTTCGGCGACGTGCCGCAGGAGGAAGCGGCGGAGTGACGCTTGCTTACTTGAACGGCGGGATTGCCGACGGCAGTCCGACTCGCATGAAGAACCGGGCAAATGCCTGAGAGAAATGCTCCAGAAAGGGCGATTGCAAACGCCAGCGAGGCGCGATTTCGCTCGCGTGGTTCGATAAATACTCAAGCGGCAGACTGTAAATCTGCCGAAAGTCGACGACGAGGGCGTTGCGATTGTTTTGCGGGTCATCAGGACCGGCGAGCATATGCAATCCTTCACGCCGCCCTCTGCGAACGTCTTCCCATACACCTTTTTTCTTGAAGTGTGGGTTGATCGTTTCGAATTGTTCCAGTGAAAAAATAGGACAGAGTGCAACAAACAGGGCTTTGGGCTTCGTACCGTTGCGTGCTTCCAGGTCACAGCTCTGAGTGACGACTATGAGATCGACCCGACCGACAGACACAGTCTCTGTCTCGCCCTGCTGCCCGAATTCGGGATGGAAGGTCGGAATCAAACAGGTACGAAGGAAGTCTCCTTGTGCAAGGTCGGAGCCGTTGTGAGGGATCCACGACGGAACCATATGCTCAGTCGTCCCACTCGTACGGCAATGGTTGAATCTGACCGATGAAGTGGTATCGCACGCGGATCGCCCCGACCTTAACCAGTGGAACAATCTGGTAATCGAACTCATCGGATTCAAGCGACTGACTCAACAGGCATTCAGTCCGGTCCTCCCAATGCTCCGCAGCGTGTTTCGCTCTCTTGGAAACGAACTCGCCCTCATTACCGAAGGCCTCGGCTTCGGAGTAGAGGTAGTTCATCGCCGGCTTCGGCGGCAAATCGGCAACGGCGGGCATTATTGAAACAGCTCCCGGGCTTTGTCAGTGATGCAAGCCTCGAACACCTCATTCTTGCGTTGACGCAGAACCTCAACAAAGGTCCAGATCCTTTCGTCATCCTGTGGTGGCGTTGTCTCTCGAATCAGATCGATGTCAAGAATGACGGAAGCGACCTCCGGTTTCGCCGGTTCAATCAGCACTTCATTCAGCAGAACAACAGATTCAATGTCCGGTTGTGGAATCGTCAACCGCATAAACAAACCCGACAACGCCTGAGGGAGATCCCTTGAGATTTCGGGAAACGTTCGCAGGTATTGGCTGAGATCATCGAAAGGGGTTGGGATATCGATGCGATTGATATACCGGACTGCCAACCGTAGCACCTGCTCGGGCCGAACTTCATTTCGGTACAGTTCCCAAAGGCGGCGCGCTTCGCAGCAAAACGGATCCCAGCTTTCATAGGGAGCCAAACGACTCATGGTGAACCCGTCCAGTCGCGCCTGAAAAATCTGCTTCTCGTCCTGGCTCATGAACAGGAATCCGATCGGTGATTGACTTGCTGACGCTTGGATCTCTTGTCCAATCTTCAGCCGACCGTGCGCCAAGT
>JAHBXU010000074.1 GCA_019636315.1 Planctomycetaceae bacterium
CAACCAGGGACGAAAACGATTCACCGGATCTGCTTGCAAAACTCCACCGCGAAAAGTTCATCGCCTGCCAGAAAACGATGATTGACCGCCAATGCCTTCCGAATGCGCTGAACCGTCTGCACCATCGGCCCGGTCAATCGTTCGACGATTTCGTCCGGCCGATGCGTCTCCAGTTCCTTGAGCGTTTTGACTCCAAGAAAGGTGAACACTTGCCGCGCCTCAAAGTCCTTGAGAAACATCTGATCGAGTTCAGCCGTTCCGGGAACTTTGGGTCGACCAAGCGCCCCGCTCTGTTTGGTTCTCGAATTCTTGCGAACCGCCGGCTTCTTTGTTGCCGAACTCTTGCTCTTCCCTTGGGCTGAAGCTGCTGGAGTTGATCGCTTCCTGGCGTCTGCGTTTTTGTTGGAGCGCGCTTTTGCGGCTCCAGCGGTCTTCGCACCCCGCACCGCCTTCTTCGGAGGGCGCTGTGCGCGCACCTGCCTGGCAACCGACGCCGATTTCTTCTTCGCCATGCGGCTCTCCGGAGCAACGGACGGCTACCAGGGAGAGACCGTCCGATTCAAACCAAGGATCTGGGCGGCCTGAGCCACTTCCGCTTCGGCCAGGAGCCCGCACCCATTCTGGCGAAAGTCGGCGGAAACATGCCAGCGACCGAGGATCTCAAACATCGATTCGCAGGCCGCCGGGCTCATCCCGAACGTCTGCTTGAGCTTGAGGCCGGCATCCGGATCCACGTCCTGAAACTGACTGAGCAGCAGGAACTGTCCCTCATTGGGAAGACTCAGATGCAGGAACCGCAGCTCGTCCCCCAGCGGTCCGTTGAGTCGCTCGCTCAAGTGGCGCGGACCGGTGGAGAGGTGTCGCAATGCAAAGTCGGTATCGCCGTCGGCAATGCGCCCGGCGCACTCGCACGCTGCATACACGACGCTTTCATCAACGAGCGTCGCCGTCTCCGCCCGCTCTGAACGGATCTTCTGCCAGCACTCGAGCAGAGCGTCGAGCTGAACCTGCGGCGCGACGTTTCGCAGATAAGGCACCTCGGACAGGAACCCGTAGGCTCCGTCTCCCACAAGACCCATCTGCTCCGCGAGCGAGATTCGTTCCAAGGTTTCGAGAAATGCCAACCGAAACGCGATGTACGCGAGGTCGGAGTCCGTCAGTGGTTCGCGTTCAATGCAGAGCATTCCTCCAATGTGTCTCGCGACTGGTCAAGACTCAAGCAGAATGTTCACAAAGGCCTGCGATTCCGGAACCCCACTGGCGAGACGCTGAAATCTGATGACAACCGGCGAGGTTTTCCTGAATGGACTCGTTGCAGCATGTTGCCCAAATTCAACAGCGGCCCCTTCCAGATCACACGCCGCGCGCGTACCGGGACAGCGCCATCAAGGGAAAATACAGCCGATACATGTGGTACTTCAAATAGAAGACCCGGGGGAAGCCCGTGCCGGTGAATTCGTTTTCGTCCCAGGCGCCGTCGCTCCGCTGCGTTCGCAGAAGATACTCGATGCCACGATGAACGGAGTCCGACGACGTTTCCCCCGCGGCCATCAACCCCATCAGCGCCCACGCGGTTTGAGAAGCGGTCGTGTCTCCTTGCCCGCGCAGTTCCGGGAAGTCATACGACTCGGGCGTCTCACCCCAGCCGCCATCGGACTGTTGGCACTTTTTCAGCCAGGCGGCTGCGTTTCTTAATCGGGAATCACTCTCCGGGACGCCGATGGCGCGTAGGCCCACGATGACCTGCCAGGTGCCATAGAGGTAGTTCACGCCCCAGCGTCCGTACCACGCATGATCCGGCTCCTGCCTGCTCCACACAAACTTCATCGCCCGTTCGATCACGGGATGATCGGTGTCGACTCCCAGCACGCCGAACATCTCCAGCACGCGGGCGGTGATGTCGGCCGTGGGCGGATCGATCATGGCGTTATGGTCGGCGAAGGGCACGCGCGTCAGCAGTTCGCGATCGTTGTCGGCGTCAAAAGCTCCCCAGCCGCCATTGCGGCATTGCATGGCGAGCACCCATCGGACCGCCCGCTGCATGGCCGCCAGCATGGGGGTGATGCGTTCCACGTCCACGACGGCCGCATCGGAGCCAATGGCCTGTCCATCGATGACGGCCGCCATGCCTCCCTGAGCCGCCTGCCCCTGAGGCCCTGATGCGATCAGGTTGACGGTCCAGCTGCGATTCCGACTGGAAGCCACAGAGGGCATCGATCGCGCAAGCGCCATCGTCACCATGATCGTATCATCGACATCCGGATAAAAGTCATTGTTGAACTCGAAGCACCAGCCGCCCGGCTCGACGTCCGGCCGACGCACCGACCAATCTCCGCGCCGACGGACCTCCTGAGACAGCAGCCAATCCACCGCGCGATAGATTGAGGGATGATCGCTGGACACGCCCGCATCACGCAGGGCAATCGTGGTGATGGCCGTGTCCCAAACCGGCGATCGGCACGGTTCGAGCCGCGCCGTGCGACCGTCGCGAATCGTCAGTTTGTCCAGTTCGTTCAATTGCCCGACAACTTCGGGCGAGTCCTCTTCGTATCCGAGGCAACGCAGGGCGACCACACTCCAGATGATGGGCGGGAAAATGGCGCCCAGTCCGTCGCTGCCATCCAGTCGCTCGAGCATCCATTGTTTGGCGCGTGCGACAGAGCGGCTCCGCAGCGGCATCAGGCGGCAGCTTTCGAGAACCTTCCACAATCGGTCGACGCACCGAAAAAACGCGTCCCAATTGAACCACGTGCGCCGCGTCATCGAATCCAGTTGCTCGCACGGCGGCATGGAGACCGGCAACTCCTCCGGCGAGGTCAGGAAGAGTTCGCGGATGCTCAGATGCTCCGGCAGTTGCCGCACCGGCTGATGCGCCCACAACAGGCTCAACGGAACAAGAATCGTCCGCGACCACGACGACATCTCGTAAATGTTGAATGGCGCCCACGTCGGCAGCAGCATCAGCTCCGGCGGAACGGCAGGGCATTGCCGATAGGAAATCACCCCTAACAGCGCGAGGTAATAACGCGTAAAGCTGTTCACGCGCTCGGCCCCGCCGGCGGCGAGGATCGCGCGACGGGCCCGTGACATGGCTTCCGACGCCGGGTCGTGTCCCGTCAGCTTTAATGCGAAATACGCCTTGACCGAACCGCTCACCTCCAGCGGCCCGCCTGGAAACTGGCTCCAGCCTCCCTCGGGCCGTTGCTGATCCAGCAGATACTCGGCCGCCTGCAGCGCTGTCTCCGACTTCTCGCGGCCCATCCAGGCGAGCAGCAGAATGTACTCCGACTCCAGGATCGTATCGCCTTCAAGCTCCCCGACCCAATACCCTTCGGGGTGCTGCTGAGCGAGCAGGTATTCACGCGTCCTCCGCACGGCGGCGGTCACGTCCCCCGATAGCGACCTGCGCGAATCCAGGTGTGGCGCAAATAAGTCTTCGTGCGCGGCATCAAAGCGAACACGTCCGTGCGTGAGGCGGCTGGAAGTCATTCCCGGTCCCTTTGTAGCCCGTCAGCTCATTCGTCCTCGGACACGGCAATCGTCGAATGGAGAGCCGCGGCGGTCAAAATCGGCCGGATGTTAGGGCGAGTCAACCCCTTGAGACAAGAGCAATTGCGCCGCGTTTGCGACGCCCGCCGTTCGGAGGGCAATTCGTATGATCCAAGGCATGCCAGGCAGTTCTAGGGGGCCAACTGCCACCATGCAAGCAAACCCAGACCAACGAGGGCCAGCACAACGGACAGGACCATCCAGCGATTGCGTGTTGAGCCGCGCCGCGGGCCATGCGGCCATTCGAGCTTGAGCGGCACATCGTCCGCCAGTATTAGCCGGTCGCCGCGATAAAGTGGACTACCGAGCGTTGGCTGGCCGTTAACGGTCATCCCGTTCTTACTATCGAGATCCGCAACGTTCCACGATTGGCCGTCGAAGAAGACTCGGCAATGTCGCGAGGAGAGCTTCTTGGAATCGATTGTCAGATCGGCCGCCGGACTCCGGCCGATCACAAAGCTGGATTTCTCCATGCGATACAGCGCCCCGTCAGGCAAGCGCAGCATGGCGCCGGTCGCGGCGGCCGTTTTGTCAGATACCGAGAATCCGGCCAGGAGTTGTTCTGCTTCCGCCGATGCGGATTCGTCGCCCGTCGGTTGCCGACTGGACCTGGATGACGACCGGTGGGGTCGTAAATCGACCTTAATGCCGCCGGTCGCCTCCGTCGTGCGTTGTCCATCTGTACTGCGGGCGGTGGACGAACTGATGCGAGCCGCGCTGGACAGCCGGGTTGCCGTCGACGTCTGTCGCAGACTGAGCCGCCCCAGTTTCACGGCGACTCGCATCCGCACGCGTTTCAATTGTTCGAAGTCGAAATCGATCGCGCGGCGACGGGCGAATGGACGCAGCGCGGCCTGCACCTCGTCGACGGTGGCGAATCGGTCATCCGGTGATTTGGCCATCATCCGTTCCAGCACGCGGACCAATTCGTCGGGTATGTCCGGGACAATGGCCTGAGGATTCGGAATCGGCTGCGTCCGATGAGCCTCGATGATCTCCTTACTCGATGTGCCGGCGAAAGGGCGCTTGGCGGTGAGGGCCACATACAGCGTGCAGCCCAGTCCATAAATGTCCGCGCGGGCGTCGACATGGAGGCTGTCTCGCGCCTGCTCGGGCGGCATGTAGTCGGACGTGCCAAGACATTCATGGCCGAAAATCATCGCGAGCGAAAATTCCTCGTCGCGGGCCGCTTCATGCAGCATGGCGAGACCGAAGTCGACGATCTTCACCTCGCCCGTGCGGTCGATCAGCACGTTATCGGGCTTCACGTCCCGGTGGACCATCCCCTGCTGATGCACGGCCCCGAGCGCCTCAGCCGTTTGCGACGCAATATCGCAGGCGACCGGATACGGCAGCCCTTTGACGATGCCGACCAGTTCGTGCAGTGCGATCCCCGGAAACAACTCCATCGTCGAATAGTCGACTTCCCCGAAGACGTCGTCCGTGACGCCGAGTTCGTAGGTTCTGACGATCTTCGGATGCTGAAGCCTCAGACCGGCACGCGCCTCCAGTCGAAATCGGGCCCGCATGCCGGCGTCGTGCTTGAACTTTTCCGCCAGCACCTTGAGCGCGACTTCGGTTTGCTGACGGGTGTCGATCGCCAGAAACACCGTGCCCATGCCGCCGACGCCGAGGATGTCCCGGATCACCAGATGCTCGAACCGCAATCGGCGGTGGCGGCCGGCCAGGATTTCGCGCGCCTGATAGGACGTCAGCACCTTCTCGCGAACGAGTTGATTGGCGAGCGCCTCCGGATCGCTCTCATCGAGCGTGGGAATCTGCGCCAAGGCCGCTTTGAGTTCGCTCGGAGGAACGACCCCGCTGCGGTGGAGCGCTTCCAGAAACTCAGGAGCTGCAACCGCCATCGGTCCGGGATTGCTGACGGAATAACTGGACTCGGCCTCCCTCCCCATCGAAACGGCAAGCGTCGGCTCGACCTGCGCCCGTCAATCGGGCATTGCCGCTAAGTATACCTTCGCTTGCGAGCGAAACCAACAGGGGAGATTCCTGATCAATTCGTGGAATCGCGGCCGCACGCGACCAGGCGGTCCATGGATTCTGCGGACCAGCAATCGTCCGATTCAGTGCCTTGCGGACAGGCCTGTTCGCGGAATATCCCCTGTGGCGAGCGGTTTGGGATCATGCCCTCTCATCAGAGGTGACTGAACTTCATAAACGCGCCTCGTTCAGGGGCTCAGGATATGTTCGCCGCCGGCGAACTGGTGGTGGCAGGCGTTGCAATTCTGCACCATCGATTCATAGTGTTTGCGGGCGGTGGCGTACTCCTTTGCCTTGGCAGCCCGGTAGAGTTGGCCGCCGAAGTCGCGGACCTGCACGCTGTGTTTGACCCAGTCGGCCGTTTCGTCGTCCGGCACGCGATCAAGAAGTAGATTGCCCCCTTCGGCGAGAATGAGGGAGTCGGCCTTGATTGCCTTCCAGCCGCGATTGTCCGCGGGTGCAGCCGCCATAGCCACCTTGAGCCGCTCAAACGTGGGTTGAAAGACATACTCCATAAATTCGTGCATGTCGGGCTCGACCGGTTTCGTCGCAGAAGCGGTATCGGCGGCGAACGCGGCATGAAGGGAACGAGGCTCGGGCCCGAGCCAGCCGGCCGCCGCAATCAGCAGCACGATACAACCGAGCAAAACACATGAGAATCGCGAAGTCATCGAACGTCATCCTTTGTTTACTTGACGAAGAGGAAGTCAGCCTGGCCCGCCGATCCCATCCGTCTAATCGATGGCCGCGTGGTCCGTCGACCAGAAGACAGCATCACGCCACGGATGCTAGCAGAATGAGCGGCCCGGAATCGACCCCGTCGGTCAGCGATTCGTGACGAACTCACTCGAGTTCAGATAGGCCCAATAGACGTCCCGGAGGGCATCGTTCACAGCGGCCCGGGGATCATCACTGCGTCCTGCGCGCGCCTGCCCCAGGACGCGGCGAAATCGCGACAGCTCTTCGGCAGTCGGATTGCGGGCCAGTGCAGCGCGACAGAGCCTGCGAACACGCTCATCGTCGCTGATGCGATCAGAAAGAATGTGCGCAATGACCGTTCCCGGTTCCGGGTTGACCGCTCCTGCCACAAGAGGTCCGTTCATCATGACGAGCGCCTGCGTCAGCGATTCGCCAAACGTGCTGGTTTCGCCGTTCTCTTCATTTTCGAGCATCTCAAAGAACTGCCCGACCCAGGCCTCGGTCTGATCTCGACGTTCGTCGAACGCATAGGTGCCGCGCGACTTGCCCCAGGTGGCGACTTGAAGGGAGTCGAACACCTGCCCGGGGGTGAGCGTCTTCACCGGCATGCGACTGAAGAGAGGCGGATCACCGGCCGCTGGATCGTCGACGGCGTTGCCTTCGGTCATGCGACTCGACAGCTGATAGGCGCGTGTGGACGTGACCCAACGCATGAGCTGGTGGACGTCGTAGCCGCTGGCGATAAACTCCTGCGTCAAGCGTTCCAGGACCTCTGGATGTGACGGGGGATTGTGCGGCCCCATATCGTCGACGGGGTTCGTGAATCCGTACCCGAACAGCCGCGCCCAGCAGCGGTTGACGAACGAACGCGCCATTTGTCCATCGGCGCCGGCGGCTAAAAGCGAGGCCAACTCGCGCCGACGGTTCGTCTCCGGCCCCGGATCGATCGTGGCGTCTTCAAACTCCGGATACGTGGCTTGCATGACGCCGCGACGATCTTCGTAGTAGGTCGGTCCACCGACCGAGGTATTGACGAGCACGCGCTCCGTCCGCGGATTCTGACCGGACGACTCGATTGAGTCCCGGCGTTCGATGCGCGTCTGTTTGAAGAACGCATTGAGCGTCCAGAACTGCTCCTGAGACCATTCATTCCATGGATGCTTATGGCATTGCGTGCATTGCAACTGCCGGCCGAGCAGCAACCGAGCGGTGATCGCCGTCGCGGGGACGGCCTGATTATTGAGGTGAGCCAGGAGAAATCCAGCCGCCCCATTCTCTTCGGCGCTTCCTTCGGCCGCGATCAGTTCCGAGACCGTCTCGTTCCAGGGGCGATTCTGCCGAAACTGGGCGAGCAAGAACCGCTGGAGGGCGTGGCGCTCGTGGGCCGTCCTTTGGGAACGGCCCACGAGCTGGTTGGCCCACACCATCGTGTAGTACTGCGCGAACTCGTCGCCGGAGAGCATCTCGTCGATCGTGTTCGCCCGCTTGTTCGCATCCCGGTTATTCTCGAAGTGCTCCAGTGCATCGAGTGTGGGAATCTGCCCCGTCAGATCTAAGGAAACGCGCCGCAGCCACTCGGCATCGCTGGCCACTGGAGACGGCGTCACGCCGTTGGCTTCCCAACTTTCCGCCAGCAACCGGTCAATCGCCGCGACGACATCTTCTTCTTCGCGAGGAGGATCGCTGATCGCGACGGCAGGAGGCTCGACGTCGATTGGTCCAAGGGGTTCAATCGTTGACGAAGCGCGGTCCACGTGCGGACGGTCGAGTGTGAGCTGAGGAAACGCTTCGTCCACAGGACGCACCACATCGACGGCGGGCGACTCGATGGGAGTTGCAGGCGGCAATGAGCGATCGGTATCGGCAACACGAGCGCCGGCTATATCCGGCGGACCACCTTTTTGTGCGGTCGCCCAAAGCCCGAGGGCGGCGCCCACAAGCACGCAGGCGCTCAGCACCACCGCGGCCGGGTGCCGCAGGAATCTCGCCGCCGTGGGCCGCTCACGCAACGACGTCGTCAGGATCACTGGAGGCGGTTCATTTTGCACGTCGGACGATGAAGGTTCCGCAGAAACCGGATCGCCGATCAGCGCGGCATCCCAGAATAGCGACCCATGCAATTGCACATACGCCACATACTGGTGAAGCGCATCGTCATCGGTCAGGACCAACTGCTCCAGGCGAGTCAGGTCGGCGGCGTCCAGACGGTCCTCGCACCACCGCTCCAGCAGCGTTGCCAGTTCACGAGGAGGTTTGCGTTCCGTGGACATTGATGACCGTGTCGACTTACTGAAGGACCAGGAAAGGAATCAGTTGCTGGGGTTTCGCACGTTGTGGTGGGATCGATCGGAGGTGCGGTCTCAGACGGTTTCCGGTGTGGACTTGAGTTGACGTTCAATGCATTCCAGGAGAGAGCGGCGGATTCTCCCGAGGGATTGATACACAGAGTTCGCCGGGCGTCCCAGGCTCTCGGCGACGAACTTACCACGAGAACCGCTCGCGTAGCGAAGCTGAATGAGCTTCCGGTCATCGGAGCGGAGCTTCGTCAGACAGCGCGTCAGCGCCTTTTTTCTCAGGTCAAACTGCGGGGACTCCTCCTCCAGTCGGTCAACGACCGTCCGCACGAATTCATCACTGAACTGCAACCGGTCTCGCGCATGTCGCTGGCGAAACTTCAAAACTTCCAGTGCCGCGATGCGCGCCGCCCACGCGAAAAAATTCGTCCCGGATTGAAACTGGCGGCACTTGCTCCAGATCACGACATTCGCATTCTGCAAAATCTCCTCGGCATCATCCGGTCGCGGCACTTGCGACAGGATGGTGAGGTACAAACGGCGTTGCGTCCGAGTGAAGAGTTGCACGAACTCATCACTCGGCGGCGAAAGGGAGAGGGGATCTTGTTCCGTCGAGGGCACTCCGGCGCTCCTGCTGGGGCACGTCGCTCCGTGCGACGTGCCAATTGGTTAACTCATCAGCTCGGTGATTGGCAGGCCGCCGCCGGCAATCCTCATCGGACGACCGCGGCTCGATTTGTGGACCGATTCCAACGGAATCTGCAGGGCGTGGGCCACCGTCGCCCACAGGTCGCCAGGCAGGTAGCTTTTGCCGACGATTTCGGTTCCGTCGGAATTCGTTTCCCCGATGGTTCGGCCCCCCGCCAGTCCGCCGCCGCCCACACAGACAGACCAACTGCTGGCCCAATGGTCGCGCCCCGCATCCTGATTGATCCGCGGTGTGCGCCCGAATTCTCCCATGCAGACCACCACGGTCTGATCGAACAGGCCCCGCTCCGTCAGATCACGCGTCAGTCCGGACAGCCCCTGGTCAAGCATCGGCAGCCGCTGATTACGCAATCCGGTGAACACGCCCTGGTGCAAGTCCCAATCGATGGGAAACTGGACTTCGACAAACGGCACCCCGATCGACACCAGTCTGCGGGCCATCAGCAGGCGGTTGCCGAACTCCGAGTTTCCATACAGGCTGCGCGTCTGCGGCGATTCGTCGTCGATCTGAAACGCGCGCATCTGATTGGACGTCATGAGATTCACGGCCTTCCCGTAAACCTCCTTATGGGCCAGAGGCGTCTCACCACGATCCGAATTGATGAACGAATCCTCGACGACGCTCAGCATCTCCAGACGCTGACGTAGTCGATGCTGGTCGGAATCGCCGACATGGGCATTGGGAATGCGTCCCCGCTCCCCGACGACGAACGGCGCATGCGCCATGCCCAGGAAACCCGGACCAAAGCTGCCGCTGCCGATGGAGATGAATGCCGGAATCTCCAGATCGGCTCGTTGCGGGCCCAGTTCGTAGCTGACGACCGAACCGAATGACGGATGCACGACGGTCGGACTGGGGACAAATGCCGTGTGCATGTAATAGCGGCCGCGCATATGGTCCGCTTCACGCGTGCTCATGGAACGCACCAACGAGAGCCGGTCCATGATCTTGGCCGTCTCGGGAAGGTGTTCACAAATCTGCATGTCGCCCGCTGTCGAGATCGGGACAAACTCTCCTGCCGTCTTGGCCCCCGGCTTCAGATCCCACATGTCGATCGTGGGGGCCCCCCCCTGGAGCCAGATCAGAATGCAAGCGCGGCGGTTCTTCGACAGGTCGCCGGCATGCAAGCCAACACTTGAAAGAAACTGAGCCGCGGGCAGCGACATGGCCGCCGACGTCGCGAGATGACTCAGGAAGTGTCGC
>JAHBXU010000740.1 GCA_019636315.1 Planctomycetaceae bacterium
GAAACAGGTCTGCGTACCAGTTGATGACGTCGTGCATCAAATCCGAATTGCGGTGCAACCAGAACATCGGCGCATAGACCGTGTGGGAAAGCGTCACGTAAGCCTGATCGGAAATGATGCCCCGATCGAACAACCACACGACCGGCCCCAGGCTCAGCGCGTACAACATGACGGCGACGGCAGCCCATGCGGCCCATTGCAAACCCGAATGACGCGGCTTGTCGTGCGGTTCATTCATGCCGGCCATCGTACCGCGCCCGGCTCGACGTTGACACGTCGGCGCTCCGGGTGGAGAATCGCCAGCGTCAAAAGCCGCTTGCGGCATAGAGAATGTCAAAACCATTAGAGAAATCGAGAACCCCGGTTCTCGGATTGTGCGTCCTGGCGCGCGAAAGCCGTCGGGCAGCGGTTCTCTACCGCTGTGACAGCGCTTCCAATCTGGGAATCGGGGTTCCCTTTTGCGCGCGTGCTATCGCGACGGGGAATCCCCACGGCCGGGGTTCGCAATCGGAGAAATCATCCGATGGCCAAGACCGAATTTGAGAAGATGCAGGTGAAGGCGTTCCTGCTCAACGTGCGGCAATCGCTCTGGAGGGAATCTCAGTCGTGCGCGCTCTGTGGCAAGACACTCCGCCGGCAACGGAACGCATGGCCGGCTCGCGTGCACTCCCCCCAGGACACCGGTCCGGACGGGCCGCAAAACTTCGTCGTCTCCTGCCGAGAATGCGTCCGGGAGAAGGGGAGAAATGCGTTGCAGGATTGGGAACGGCGATTGACCCGGCAACTGGAAAACGTCCGGCGGTTGTTGGGCAGTGCCGAGAGCGCTCCGAATGAATTGCCGACCGACCTGCGGCAACAGGTGATTCAGCTTCAGGAGATCGTCGACGCACTCCACGGGAAGTGCTGATACGGCGATTGTGTGTCCGACTGGCGGGATTCGGTCCAAGCGGGTTATTGGAGCGGTCCCGCCGGTCGGCACAACATCGCGACGAACCACTTCCAACACCAATTGAGGGACACATCCAATGACGAAGAAACGACGCGGCAACGGCGAAGGCAGCATCACCCAGCGCTCCGACGGCCGATGGATGGCCAGGATCACCACGGGTCACAAGCCCGGCGGCGCTCGCATCGTCCGCACCGTGTACGGCAAGACGAAACGCGACGTGCAAGAAAAGCTGATGGCGTTGCAGCACCAGAAGGCGACCGGGACGCTGACCGACGCTTCCAAGATGACCGTTGCCGAGTGGCTCAATCACTGGCATGAACACGTTTCCCGGCCGGCTGTGCGCGCGACAACACATCTGAGCTATGGAGGAATCATCGCGAAGCATTTGATTTCGGCCCTTGGGCGGCTGAAACTGACGGCTCTGATGCCGGCTCACGTTCAATCGCTCTATTCCGCGATGGAAGCCAACGGTTATTCAGGACGCATGCGGCAACTGACCCATGCTGTTTTGCGACGGGCGCTCAAGATCGCCATGCGGCAAGGGATGGTCAGCCGCAACGTGTGCGACGCCGTTGAACCCCCACGGGTTCAGAAACGGGAAATGGTGACCCTCACTCCCGAGCAAGCTACAGCATTCCTGAAAGCGGCCGCAGGTGATGAGGCGAGCGGGCAGAAGGAATCACCGTTGCACGCTCTGTTTGTGCTGGCGCTCACAACCGGTCTGCGGCAGGGAGAGTTGTTCTGCCTGCACTGGGGTGATATCGATCTGGACAACGCGACCTTGTCCGTTCAGCGGACACTCATCGAAGTTCAGGGGAAACTCAGCTTCGGTCCGCCCAAGAGCACGAAATCGCGGCGGACGATTAACCTACCGGGGGTCGCCGTCGATGCCCTGTGGAACCACAAGGCGAAGATGCTCACGGCCGGTCAGGGGGCAAACCCGTTGGTCTTCTGTGACAGCCGGGGCGGATTGCTCCGCAAGAGCAACTTCATGCGGAACGACTTCAAGCCCCTACTGGTCACAGCGGGTGTGCCGAACGTCCGGTTCCACGACCTGCGGCACACGTCGGCGACGCTGATGCTGGCTGAGGGGGTTCCCGCGAAGCTGGTTCAAGAGCGGCTCGGACACTCCCAAATCTCCCTGACCCTGGACACATACAGCCATGTCCTACCGGAGATGGATCGCCGGGCGGCGGAGACGTTTGACCGGGTATTCGGCAAACTGGCATGAAAGATTGTGTGTCAAATGTGTGTCACTGATCCATCTTGCCAATCAGAAACCTCAAAAAATCCCTTGTTTTTAGTGCCCCCGGTTGGAATCGAACCAACAACCTACTGATTAAGAGTCAGTTGCTCTGCCGATTGAGCTACAGGGGCTGACTATGGCGTCCTCTGGTGTGGTTTGAACCTTTGCGATTTGGTGGATCGAGTGGCGCGGTGGATTGAGTGTGTTGCCACTCATGACGGGCCGGCGTGCGGCACCTCGGGGATGCCCCAGTCACTTGCTCGACAATCCAATTTGGCCGCCGACGGATCGTCTGGCGGGCAGTTGTGAATTCGAGCAGAGCGTGTGGCATCGCGTCGGTCCAGCATAAGGCCGAGACGGACGTCGGAATTATGGCGAGCGCCGCGATGAACTGCAAGTTGGTGGGTGGCACGGACGGAAAATGGATCTGTCAACGAAATTTGGCCGGCGTTGGGGTCTGGGCTGGATCTCTGGGGGTTGTGCAGGGCGAGTGTTGTGACGTCGAGCCGTGTCGATCGTTGGAGCGTCGAGTAGTGCATGCTCGCTCTCGCAGGCGTATCAGATTGCTGCTGTTGGGTGACCGGACGTTCGATTTTTGGACGTCAGTCGATGCGCAAAGCGAAGTGCATTGCGCGGCTGTTCGTCGCACGAAGGGCTCTGAGGCTCAATTTCTGCGGGCAAAGGGAGCCCACTCACGTCTTCGTCATTGCAGGTTTCGCCGGGTGAGCGATCCTTGACAGTTGGGCGTCAGATCTCTATCGT
>JAHBXU010000741.1 GCA_019636315.1 Planctomycetaceae bacterium
TTCAGCCGCATGTCCATCGTCACCACCGTCTCGAACGTCCGCGCGGCGGCCCTCGCACCGATGGCGGTCGCGCCCGCGCATCAGCGGCTGGGAATCGGCAGCCGCCTCGTCGAAGCGGGATTGCGCGCGTGCCGGGAGCAAGGAGTCCCGATCGTACTCGTGCTCGGTCATGCGGACTACTATCCGCGGTTCGGGTTCTCGGCGGCGTTGGCACAGCCCATCGATTCGCCGTTCGGCGGCGGCGAGTCGTGGATGGCGGCCGAACTTGTTGATGGTGCACTCATCGGCATTTCCGGCCGAGCCGAGTATCCGCACCCGTTCCAGGCATTGGAGTGATTTCGCAATCCGAGTTCGAGTGGATATACTTTCGCGAACGTTCGGGACTTTCCAATTGGTCGGAGCAGAGGCAGATGGCGAGCAATAAAGAAAAGAAGAAGAAGGACCGGGAACGGCGGGTCGCGCAGAAAAAGATCGCCGCCGCCGAAAAGAAAGTCCAGGAGAACGCCAGCAAACAGACGGAAACGTCGTTTCCCAAAACGAAGAAGACGTTCACCCCCGCACCGCTCCCCAAGCGCGACGTCGTCACTGCGAATCGGAAAAGTCCCTTCACGCAGCGGCGCAGCGGCGGAGGCTAACGCTCCGCGGCCGGGGCGGCCTCATACTGTCCACCGGACTTGTACAGCGGCAGGTAACGGTAATAGACCTCCAGACACAACGTCGCAACGGCCGTGCTGTAGATGCGACCGCCATAAGGCCCCCATTCATCGCGCGGTTCCCAGGAACCGGCGAACTCGCCCCGCTGCGTCTGCTCTGAAATCAGCAGATCACGCATTTGTTCGTTCCAGCGTTGCCAGGGCTCCCCGCCATACTGAAACATGGCGAGCGTACCGTAATACCAGTAGTAGTAGTTCATCGCGGCGCGACTGGGGAGTTTCTCCAGCAGATAGCGGATCGCCTCTTCGCTGGACGCATGTGATCGCTGCAGGCCGAGCATCTGCTTGCAGAACAGGGCCTCGGCCGTCATCGTCGGCGTCACCTCGCGATCGAGTCTGCGGTAGCCTGCCAGACCGCCGCTGCGGCCACGGCTCATCTCGTTGAGAAACTTCACCATTTGCTGTTTGGTGGTCGTGGGCACCTCGACCCCGCCAGTTTCGGCGCTCTTGAGGGCCATCAACTGCCAACCAAACATGCTCATGTCGCCATACGTATTGTCTCGCTGCACATACCGCCACGAGCCGTCGGGCGTCTGATTGGCGACGATATAGTCCACCGCCAGCACAATGGGCCGGCGAAGCCAGTCGGCGTTTCCTGCTTCGACCATCATGGCGTGGGCCTCCGCGAGGGCGAACGCGGACATCCCGTGACAGTACATGCCGGCGATGAACGACGCATTCCCGCCGAGATAACCCGTGCGGTCCTGCTGTGAGATCAACCATTGCAGGGCGCTGCGGACGGTCGCCGCGTACTCTCCGTTCTCCGCCGTGTGTCCCGCCCCGAGAAAGGCCAGAACGGCCAGGGCGGTCACACCGGTGTCGGCGTCGCCGCCCACATTCGGGCGTTCGTGCTCCGCGCGGCTCTCTTTTGCCGTGCCGGCGCCAAAGCGACTCGCATCCCAGTAACCGTCCGGATGCTGTACTGAGGCCAGCCACTTGAGTGCCTGCTCGACCGCCTGTTCGGATTCCCGCGTCCCGCCGAACTGCCGTGTCGCCAGTTTGCGCTCCTCAACGCTCCGCAACTGATAGGTCGCGGGAACCCGGATGAGGTCGCTGCGGCGCAAAGGGGCGAAGTTTTGACGCTTGATGTCCGGAAGCGTCGGTGGAAGGACGGGATCGCGCAAGCCGCCGTTCAACGCCGCCAATTCGCGATCCTGATCAGGACGCGGCGTACGCGGGACGGCGTCGAGTGGCTGTCGGACCGGCGCCGACTCCTCCTCCGTCTTCGGCAGACGCGTTCTCGAGCGAAGAGGGTCGCTCGTTCCTGAAGGGGAGGACGTCGCGGCAAGGGGAGCCGCTTCCGGCTGGCCGACGTCGTCGACATCAAGTGCGGCAGGCGCCGGTCCCTCACGGTGGCGAATGTCGAGGTCTTCTTCCCGCTCTTGAAGCGGCGCCGTTTCCTGGCGCAATGCTTCCAAAGATGCCAGGTCAGGCTCAGGGGCAAAATCAGGACGCACGCGATCGACTCCGCCCAGGCGGGGTTTGTCGACCGTCGATTCCTCGGCTGGGCTGGCCTCAGTCAACTCGCTTCGCCGACGTTCGACCGGCGAAGCGACTTCCTCGCGCGCGAACGGCTCCGGGGTCTCCGTATTGAGCGGCACGACGGCCTGCTCCTGAATGCCCTCTTCCGCAGCCGTTTGTTGCTCGGGCAGCTCGACAGCACGGTCCGGGAGGATCGCGATCTCCTTCTCGGAGCGCTGGGCGAACTCGACGAACTCGGGGCGCGGCAGGGGGCCTTGATCCAATTCGACCAGCTCACGCGTGCGATCGAATCGCGTCAGATCCTCCAACCGCGTCTCCGGCAACTGCTCCCACAACGGCGTATTGCCCAGTCTCAACTCGCGCGTGGTTTGCGGGCTGGTGTCGTGGAAAGTTTGAATTTCCAGCGGCGGCAAGACCGTCGAATCGAGGAATTGCAGCAGTCGTCCGCGGTACTCGGGAATCATGGCGACGACGCCGCACCCCATCGAAAGATGAACTCCCAATGAGAACAGCAACGCCTTGCCGGAGACTCGTTTCTCCCCCCAGCGCGTGGCCAGCATGGTGAGAAAATGGGCGCCGGCCAAGACAAATCCGATGCACAGCGCGCCCCAGAACACGGGCTGCAGCAGCGTCAGCAGCAACTGCACCATCTGGTTGAGATGCGCGGACGCATCGAACGCGGCTTCGCTCATGGGAGGCCTGCCTCCTGCAGACGGTTCGCCAGTTGCACATGGGCGATCCGTTCCTGCTGACACAGGTTG
>JAHBXU010000742.1 GCA_019636315.1 Planctomycetaceae bacterium
CCTGAAGACTTCGAGATTCCACAGGATTTCAACGGAGTGCAGGGTGCGGACCTTCCGCGGATGTTCTTTACCTCCATGACGAAACTTGAGGCCGCTACGCAGCTGCCGTTCGTCCGCCAGATGGCTTTCGAGTGGTCAATGAACAAAGGGGCCTACCCGGATGCTCCTTTTCAGGGCGACCGTTGGCATTTCTCGCGCCCCTTGGGCGAGGGGTTCAGCGGCCAAATCTCATCTCGTGCTGCCTTGCGGATGATCTCCGCTTACCACCGCACGCTAGCGGTTGCTGAGGAGTTTTGGGGCATGCCTCCCGATAGAGCGGAGGAAAGGGCTCTGTTGGCTCTGCCTGTTCACCCGACGCTTGCGCTGCTGAGGCCTAGGCGACCAGCTTGGTTTCCAGGCCGAACGCACTTCGACGGCGATGACAATGCGATAGGAGAGGCAGTCCGCAGTCTCATTGACCAGGTTCAGCGGGACCGTCCTGGCGACGAGCTGATGGCCTTCTCGTCGCCCGTTGTGATGTCGCTGGACCGCTGTGTGGAGGTCTCGGTCGTCCGGTGGGCGCAAGCGTCAGGTAGCAGCGTCGCTGATGAAGGCTTGGCTGAACACTTGATGGACCTGTGGAGAACTGGAGGGCTACTCGCTAGCG
The DNA here is from genome assembly GCA_019636315.1 of Planctomycetaceae bacterium. Classification (GTDB taxonomy): domain Bacteria; phylum Planctomycetota; class Planctomycetia; order Planctomycetales; family Planctomycetaceae; genus JAHBXU01. The sequence goes on from JAHBXU010000742.1 coordinate 647, forward strand.
ACTTCCAGGAGCCACTGGGCACGACTACAGTCGTGGAGTCGCCAGCTCCTCACGCGATAGCCGATGAGGAGAGCAGGGCCTGGCCGCTGGCAAAGCCGCTCGACTTTGAGCGCCTTGGTTACTTGCAGCACGATCTTTATCCCGGCCGCCTTTTTTTGCCTGCAATTCCAGGGCGCGGCCAGTTGGAGGTCACGCCCCGCGATGGGGAGCTAGAGGTCAAGTTGGGTAGCGATGTCATCGCCGACCTTCGGTATTGGAATTCGGGCTGGGGACCGGTTCGCCCCATGCAGTTCGACGGAAACTGCGGTATTGCCCTTGTCTCCAGAGGAACGGCATATCACACATCATCTGATGAGGCAGTCCAGGAGGTGCGATCGTTTTACTTCTGGCGTGTGAGAACGCTCCACAAGAAGAGTGGATTCAGCGGCTTTGAAGAAAAGCTGACCTATGGTGTCACTTTCGTGTAACGCAGCTCCCTTTCAACGAATCTTCATGAGGCCGCCGCCAGAGCTAGTTGCCGCTTAATGGCCAACAGCGTGAGTTCACCCGTTCAAGCCGACCGGCGGCAACCGCTGCAGAACCGACGTCTGGCGCGGCAGCTTCAGGCTGGTTGCGGCCACTCACATCGCGAGGTCGGGTGGCCACATTCTTCAACATGGTCTTGCTCATGGGCACAGATGCTCCGGGTGGTCATGGTCTACCTCGAAAACAAAATTCGGGACAGGCTCGGCCGCAGTTCTCGGGGAGCTACCATCGAGCCAAACAGGAGGAGCACAATGAATTTCGAGGTTTTTGGACCGTACTACTTCCCGACGAAAACGATTATCAAGAAGGACCACGTCAAGGCCCTACGTGATGAGATTGCCGAAAGCGAAGCATCTGATGTCCTCTCGGCTGCACCGGGCTGCTATGTCTTCGGAGTGAAGTCCTCAGGCGCAAAACGAGTGATCCCCTGGTACGTTGGAAAGGCCGAACGTCAACCGGTGATCAAGGAAGCAACAAACGCCCAGCATCTGCAGCTGTACAACGAAATCTTCGATGAGTACAAGAACGGCCATCCAGCACTGTACTTCCTGCCCTCTACCACGCCCAAGGGCAAGCCCACTGCTTTGGCCAATGCCGGCGGATCAAAGCCCGCGATCGATTTCCTGGAAGACTGGCTGATTGCCACGTGCCTCAAGACCAACACGAACCTGTGGAACGTTAAGAAGACGCGGATTCTTCGCGATCTGTACGTCAGAGGCATCTTCAATCCGTCGGCGGGAGACCTAAATGCAGCGGCAGCCTCGCTGAAGAGATGCATTGGGGCCTAGCCAGATCCGCGTCGCTCAATTGACGATGAAATCAGCGGTTTCGCGCTGAGCAGCGGATTCAGGCTGACAACGGACGCTCACCAGCGGCTGCTTTACAGCACGTTATTTCGAAAGAAGGATTTCCACAAGGTGCAGGTCGGTTGCGCTGACCTCGGGTCATTGGGGCAAAGTGCTTGTCGCCAAAACGTCATGCGTCAAGACGGAAAGCTTGGAGGGGTAGCGGCCATTCGTGCACAAACCCATGAAAGCCTTCGATCGCGAAAAATGGAACTAGGAACTGGGAATCTATGTGCCTCGATAGAGCACCTGATCCAGGTACGCGATAGCGCGGCGGATCTCGTCTGAGAGACCTGGGTCTACGCCGCCGTAGTACTTGTTGAACCAAGAAAGAAGGAGTTCGCGGCAATACGGGTTGTCGATTTCATCTGGAGCCAACGACCGCAATGCTTTCACCGCATGCTTTAAATGCGTGGTTGGAATGCTCGCCTTCACTGCACGGGCCTTGTGTTTCTCGATGTACTCGGCGCGAAGACGGCCACCTTCTGAGGTCGTCTCCTTCGGCGGGGCAAGAAGAAGTACGTCGCTGCCAGATAGTCGCTCAATCAGTCGGCGTCGACTAGGACTCGTGGATTGCAAAGTGTTCAAGCGTGCAATGGCAGCATTGCGTGACGTCTTAGCGATGTGCAAGAAGTAGTAGACGGGCAGGTATGCGGAAGCCTCAAAACAGATTCTGTCGACGTACTCAAGCGGACTGTCCAGTCGCTCATGCTGCAGAAACGCACTGACAATGTCAGGCGTGTTGATGGCCTTTGCAACTGTTACCTTCTTCGCGGGACGAATTAGCCCGGTCGGCATTGATGTCGCGTCGCCTACGAGGCGCACTGCGGGGGCTCCACCAGTCTCGACAAATTTCCCTTGCTTCAAGAATTTCAGCTGTGGCAGCAAAGACTCGTCAATGACGAAGGTTGAACCAGGTCCGACACCCTTGCCTGACGT
>JAHBXU010000743.1 GCA_019636315.1 Planctomycetaceae bacterium
TACCGTGACGAACGCCGCGGATGGAAAAGCCGTCGTGGTGGCCCCGGATGATGGCAAACTTCGCGTCGACGCATACTGCTGTACAGCAGCGTTAGACGCCGTTGAACCCCGTCCAGAAAACTTTGTCTGGACAACGGAAGGAATGTTGCAGGCGCTCGATACCGGCAATGATTCTGTGGGACGCCGCTGCATCGTCATTTTGGAGCCTGGAACCGGTTTGCTGCACATCGGCTGCGGGGCATCAGACGTGCGCGGAGCCATGACGGAAATTCCCGCCGCGGCTTTCCTCGGTTCTGTGACGACAACAGGTTGGATTGAGCCGGAAGCAGCAGATGTTGCTGGCGAACCGAACCCCCTGTTGCTTGAAGATCCCGAGGTCGAGTCGCGGACGCAGCGGTTCGTGATGACGACGGTCGCTGCGCCGTTGCCGGCAGACGGAGAGACCGCGTGGCGTCCTCAGGGGCCAATTGTCATTCTGGGCGAGAATCCACGGGCGAGGGCGTTGCACAAGCGATTGCAACCACTGGGCGTCCCCGTGCACCTCCTGGCGGGAGCCGACCTTGAAGAGACTCGTGCCGCACTTGAACAGATCTGGGCCCTGGGGCCGGCGCCGCACTTGTTTCTCATGACGGGACACGCTGACGAGGACGATCCTCTTCACGATCCGGTCGACTGGAGACGCACGACCGAGCAGCAGGCGCTCATTCCGTTCTTCGTCTGCCAGCGCTGGCTGCAACTCGCACACGATCATCAGTGTGTTGATCAATGTTCCGTCGTCGCCGTCACGCATCTTGGCGGCGACTTCGGATTCGGAAGCCACATTCGCGTGCCACACGGAGGGGCCATGACCGGACTGATGAAGGCGCTTTGCCTGGAGTACTTTGTTCTCCGGGAACACCAGGGATTTCGAGCCAAAGCGATTGACGCACCGGAGAGTGAAGATCCCGATCAACTCGCGGAATGCATCTGCATCGAGCTCGCCTCCGGCTCATTGGATTACGAAGTCGCTTACGTTGATGGTCAACGATTCCTCCAGCTTGCGATTCTGGAGAAGACGGCGCGGCAAGACGGCCCGCCCATTCAACGGGGAGGCACATGGGTCGTCACGGGTGGTGCACGTGGCATCACCGCCGAGAGCGCCAGAGAACTGGGGCGACGCTTCGGTCTGAAACTGCACCTGATCGGCCGCAGCCCGGCACCCAATGTCCCGGCGGCACGGCGTTCCCTGGATGCGGCCAGTCTCGCGCAATGGCGAAGCGAGATCATGATTGCTGCACGCGAACAGGGAGTGAAACCGAACGAAGCGTGGGAGCTCGTGGAAAAATCCATCGAGATTGACCGAACGCTCCGAGAGTTCGCCGCGGCGGGAATCCGGGCGGAGTATCACACGTGCGACGTCGGCGATCGAGAGGCGCTCGCCGCCGTTCTCGACGAGATCCGACAAACGGACGGACCGATCGACGGCATCCTGCACGGAGCGGGAATCGAGCGCCCGTGCCGTTTTGAGAAGAAGACATCTGACAGCGTTCGTGCGACATTCGCTGCGAAGGTCGATGGCGCGTATCACCTCATGACATTAACGCAGCAGGATCCGATCCGGCATTTCATTGCATACGGATCCATCAGTGGACGATTGGGAAGCAACGGTCAGACGGACTACTGTGCCGCGAGCGACATGCTCTGCAAGCTGGCGGCCTGGTATCACCAGCAGCGACCGGAATGCCGCACCATCGCGTTCCATTGGCACCCCTGGGACGAAGTGGGGATGGCGTCGCGTCCTGCGACGCGCGCCTCGCTGGAGCGCACGAATGGTCCCGCGCTGATGCCCAAGCGAGAGGGGCTCCAGCATCTGCTCAACGAACTCTCCCTTCCGCAACGGCGCTGTGAAGTGCTGATTACTGACTGGGAGTTCCATCAGCGCTACTATCCGGCTCCGACCGAGTCCGGATCCGCATCCGCTGGAGCGCCGTCGCCGCGCGAACACGACGCGGCAGCGAACGGATTTCCTGCTGCTGACGCCGCCATCGACCGCATCGCGGACCGGCACGTCATGCGTCTGGAGGAAACTCCTTTGACGAATGATGCGGCCGTCGTGTTGCCGAAGTCCGCGTTGATTCTCGGAAACAATCCGGCCGCTTTCGCCCTCCTCGATCGGTTAATCGCAGTCGGAGTGACGGCGCATGTCCTGCCGGCCGACGATGCCGAGACGAGTCTGCGAGATCTGGAACAAATCTGGCGCACCAATCCGGCTCGTGCCTTGTTCGTGATGACCGGCCGCGAATTCAACACGGCCCCCCTTGTTCAAATCAACAAGACAGGGCACGTGGAACGAGCGGAGCGTTCGGTCCTGCTGCCCTATCGCGTGACGCAGCGCTGGATGCAGCTCGTGGACCAGCAGGGTTGGAGTGAGCCTGCGTTCGTAGTCGCCGCAACAAACCTGGGCGGGGCCTTTGGACTCGAAGGGCAAGTTCCCGAACCGCTCAACGGTGCGTTGTGCGGACTGATGAAATCGATTCATGTCGAAAACGTGCGCCACGACGCAAGAAACATCGTCGTGAAGGTCATTGATGCACCAGTCGACGAGCCGCTCGACGACTTGGCGGAATCGATCGATCGAGAAGTCACCAGCGGCGCGCCCGAGGTCGAAGTCGCCTGGAGCGGTGGACGGCGGCGAATCGTACGGTGTTGCCGCGAAACCCTGCGTGACGATCATCGTGTCTCGCCTCGACGTGGAGGGGTCTGGGTGGTCACGGGCGGAGCGCGCGGGATCACCGCCGCCGCGGCTCTCGATCTGGGACGAAAACACGGCCTGCGGCTGCGTCTGATCGGCAGAAGCCCGGCGCCCTACGCGAACGCCCCCTGGCGTCACGCCACGCACGCCGAGTTGAAGCTGTTGAAGCGAAAGATCGTGATGCAGGCGGTCTCCGAGGGGCGGTCGCCAGAAGAAGATTGGGA
>JAHBXU010000744.1 GCA_019636315.1 Planctomycetaceae bacterium
TCAGCCGGCTGATGGAGTTCACGAACGCGTTCACGCAGTTCGACGTGCGGCCCCGCGCGGCGATAGAGCCGTTCGTGCTGCTGCTCTCCCCGTTCGCCCCGCACATCGCGGAGGAGTTGTGGCAGGTCCTGGGACACGGCGAGTCGCTCGCATATCACGCCTGGCCGGAGTACGACGAAGCGAAGCTCGCCGAGAGCGAAGTCGAGGTCCCGGTGCAGGTGAACGGCAAACTGCGAGCCAAAATCATGGTGCCGGTCAATGCGAACCAGCAAGCAATGCAGGCGATCGCCGAAGCCAGCGAGGACGTGCAGAAGCAGCTCGCCGGCAAGCAGATCGTCAAAGTCGTCGCCGTGCCGGGAAGGATGGTGAACTTCGTGGTGAAGGGGTGAGATGGCGCGGCACCCCAATAAACACATTCACGAAGCGATCAAATACGCGGAATCGCGCGGCCGGCGGTTCGAGAAAGCGAGCGGGCATGCACACATCTTCGGCGAACGGTTCTGTCCCTCTGCGGCTCGTGGCGGCTGCATGGTGAGAGTCTTTTCGACGCCGCGAGGCCCGGAAAATCATGCCGCACGCATCCGGCGTGAGGTTGACCAATGCCCGCATCCCGGTGAGGATGACGGAGGAGCTTAAACGTCGTTGGAAGCGGCCATTCGCTCGGCGACGGCAAACGTTCGGTCTGCGGGTTTTCAAGTGATTCGAGTCGAAATGGACGCGCTGGTTTGACCTCACAGAATGTGGATTCGCAGGATCGGACTCAAATGGCACGTGCGACGATCAACGGCCGCGTGGTCGTCGCGGCGATGTTCGCGTTCGGCATTGTGATGACGACCGCGCTGTTTGTGTATTGGGATCTGTACACGCGGCCGTTTCGCCCGCTCCAGGCCGCGATCAATGCTGCGTATCCCGGATCACTTCCGCGCGTGATTGGCGGCGAGCACAAGAGTCACAAGCATCAGAATCCCGCGACGCTCCGGATCGTCATCCGTGTGGACTTCAATCCGCTCGCCGCGGACGCGCACGAAGTCGAGCCGTACACGTCGCGGCTGCTGGATCTTGCGGCGGAGCATCTCGACCTGTCGCCGTACGAACAAGTCGAGATTCACCTGGTGCACCGCGTGCCCGATGGTGAAACGCAGCAGCAGGTGTATCTCTTTCCGAGAGACGCACTCACCGGGCGGACGACCAGCGCGTTCACCACAACGTCACCAGGGGACGGTGACGATTGACCTCCCCTATTCCTTCAGCGCGGTCTCGATGGCCTCGGTCACTTCCGGCGCATTCGGTGCAACCCGGGTGCGGAAGCGGGCGATCGGCTCGCCCTCTTTGGAGATCAGGAACTTCTCAAAATTCCACTTCACCGGACCGACGTCATCCAACCCGTTGTCCTTCGAGGTCAAGTGTTTGAAGAGCGGGGCGGCTGCATCGCCGTTGACGTCGATCTTGGCGAACATGTCGAACGTGACGCCGTAGTTGGCTTCGCAAAACTGGGCGATTTCACTCGCAGTTCCCGGCTCCTGAGCGCCAAACTGGTTGCAGGGGAAACCGAGCACGACCAGTCCCTGGTCCTTATACTTCTCATGCAGTTTCTGCAAATCGGCGTACTGCGGCGTCGCGCCGCACTGACTGGCCGTGTTGACCACCAGCAGAACCTTTCCCTGATACTTCGACAGATCGACCGGTGCTCCATCCAACGAATTCATCTTCTGATCTAGGATCGGATGATCGGCGGCATTCAGTTCAGCGGCGGACATGGCGGCGAGCAACATCGTGGACAAACAGAGGGTCAGTTTCATTGTGCGGCCTTTTGCGGTGTGACAGAAACGTCCGACTTCAAGACGCAATCCGGTGAAATGATGATACCGCACGAGCACACCGCGATGCGAGCAAATGGAAGGGGTGACATCGTGAATGTCGCCCCGCGGCGATCGACGTGCCTTGCCGCGGCACTCGAAGTTTTGCAGGCACACCACAGGCCATTACACTTCGCAGCATGAAAATCACATTCCTCGGCGCAGCCGGCGAAGTCACCGGCTCGCAACACCTGATTGAAACCCGAAACCGCCGCGTGCTCCTGGATTGCGGCTTCTTCCAGGGACCCCGGGCCGAATCGCGGGCGAAGAACGAGAGGTTTCACTGTCGCCCCAAGGATCTGGACGGCGTCATTCTCTCGCACGCCCATATCGACCATTGCGGCAATCTGCCGGGGCTATACCGCGCCGGATTTCGCGGGCCCGTGTTCTGCACCGAGGAAACCGCCGATATTACCGAGTTGATGCTGCTCGATTCGGCTCATATTCAGGAAGAGGACGCCGGCTACCTGACCCGCAAGCTCAAGGGAAAGCACCCTCCGGTCGAGCCTTTATACACGGAGGAGCACGTCCAGGCGGTGTTGCGGAGAGTCGAACCTCTCAGCTTCCATCAATGGCATCATCTGGCGGACGATGTCAGGCTGCAGTTTCATCCGGCCGGCCACATCCTGGGCTCTGCGATTGTCGAACTGGAGATTCGAGAGGGATCGACATCCAAGCGGGTCGTCTTCACCGGTGATCTGGGTCGGCGCGACATGCCGCTGCTCGTCGACCCGGCGCCGGTTGAAGGCGCGGACGTGCTGATCACCGAATGCACCTACGGCGGACGGGTCCATCCGCCGGCCGGCGATCTCAAACGCGAACTCCGCGACATCATTCGCGAAACCGTGGGCCAGGGTGGTCGCGTCATCATTCCGGCCTTTGCCCTGGGCCGGACGCAGCAGGTGGTGTACTTCCTCAACGAGTTGTTCAACGAAAACCAGTTGCCTCGGGTCCCGGTGTTTGTGGACAGCCCGCTGGCGACGCGCGTGACAAAAATCTTTCGCCGCTATGACGAGTCGCTCGACGAGGATGTGCAACAGACGCTGCTCACGGACCGCGACGTGTTCTCCTTTGGCGGTCTGACATACATCGACCGCCA
>JAHBXU010000745.1 GCA_019636315.1 Planctomycetaceae bacterium
CGAGGCCGCCCACCAGAACGCCAAGCTGGTCGTTGGGATTACCCCGTTCGGCCAGGAACGCGGCTGTGGATAATGCTCCCAGACCGGCACCGGTCTGGAGCATGCGTCGAAGTGAGAATTCAGGGTTCATTGGTCATGGCCTTTCTTGTCTTGGGTGTCAATTTCTTCTGGCGGTTTGGGGCGAACGAAAAACTCACTGATGCACTCGCTTCCGCCATGGATCAGCAGCAGCACCACGGCGATCCCCAGCGAGATGAGATGCTGGTTCCCACCCGGTTCTTCGCGCTCCGCAATGACGGCAAGCAACGTGATGGCGGAAAAGGCGGTAAAGGTTTCAATCATCAGGCTGAGGGAATATTTGCGTTTCATCGCGCACCCCCTTGCTTCGCCGCCTTGTCTTTGAGAACAGACGAAAATGTACGAGCGTCCAGGTTTTGCTCGCGGGCGCGGCGGGCTTCTTTGAGTGCGTCGCTGAGGGATTCGATCAGGTCATCCAACGAGAGGTCAGCGCCCGATACCGTGATGGACACACCCGACGGCAATGGGCAAAGGATGCGTTTCATCCGCACTTGCGGCGTGTTGGACGTCTTCTGCTTGCGGACCTGTCCAGCAAGACCATCGCGTGACGCGCCGGTCAATGCGAGTTGCAGTAACTCGGCCTGCTGTTCCGGCGGAGCCTTGGCAATCTCGTACACCGAAGTGATGCCGACCTGCCCGGCTTCCAACGCTTTCAAGACCGCTGGAATCGCCTTGCTCGGCGACCGGTATTTCGTGATGGTCGGTTCGCTGAGATGGAGGTGGGTCGCCAGCTCCTTGTTTGTCCAGCCGGGATTGAGCCGCGCCAGTTCCTCGCACGCCTGAAACTTCTCGAAGTCGCTGAGGTCGGTGCGGTGAATGTTCTCCGCCAGTTGTAGAATCTTGACCTGAGTCTCCGTCAGCGGTTCTTCGATGATATTGACCAGGAGTTTCGTGAGTCCCGCTCTGCGGGCCGCCCGCAGCCTGCGATGGCCGACGATCAACGTCCCGTCGGGGCGGGCAACAACCGGTTGCAATTGACCCTCTGACTTCAAGGACTCGGACAGTTCCCGATCCTTCTCGTCGTCAATTTGCTCTCGCACTTGCTTGTTGGTCTTGAACCAGTCGATCAGCATTTCTGTCTGAGTCACCATGACTTGCTTTCCTTGTGTTTGTGTGGAGGGTTTCTGAAAAGTCCGTCACATCCGTCTCACTCGTCATCGCCGAGGCGGTCGGCGGTGGGGTCGTACTCCAGGGAGATCAAACGGGCCGTGGCCCGCCGGACCTTGCTGACCCGCACCCCGTTGCGGGCCAGAGAGTCACCGAGATGCTTGAGCTGGCGGCCGAGGGCCATCGGCGTGTCCGGCCAGAACTCCGGCGATTGCCGGATCTGGTTGGCCTTGGCCGTCTCATGCAGCCGCTGGAGCAGGTTCGTGGCGTCCCCCTGCCAGCGCCGCCCCTGCCGGGCGAACAGGAGGAGTGTCAGGGCCAGCGTGTTGTCGAAGGCTCCGCGTTTCTGACGGGCTTCGGCCTGGGCAAAGGCTTCGTCGAATTGTGCGGACGTGCCTCCGAGGACTTCCGCCACCGCCCGGCCCATCAGGTGAAAGTCCGCCATCCGGCTGAGACCTTCGCGGCTCACCGTCGGCATCACCGCGAGGACACGGGAGAACGTGGTCAGGAGTGCCCCCAACAACCGGGGACGGGCCTCCATGAAGGCGTTTTCGACCTGTTCGAGCACTTGCCGACGTTCCGGTGGCAGACGTTCGACATCGAGAATCAAGGCCCGGTCGAGAAAGTCCGGGCGGTTGGTCGGCAGCCGCAGGCCATTGAGGATGATGGCCCGCTTGAACGACAGGATGAACTCGTCGGCATCGGTATAGAGCTTGCGTCGGGCGATCCCCCGGCCCGTGACTGCCTGGCAGAATAGGTCGGCTTCCTGCGGCGTCATGCCATCGGTGTTGTCGAACACCGGCACGGCGTGCTTGTCGAAGACCAGTGGCAGATCCGTTCGTGCATCCCGTCCCAGCAACTCCACGCGGGAGGGATCAAGCAGCCGACGCATGAACGCGGAAAATGTGCTCTTGGCTGAACCATGCGGTCCCACCAGCGTGAGGATGGGACGGGGAATCGGCATATGAGCCGTGACCAGCCAAGCCATCAGCAGCAGGCGGTCACCGTCCGACGCCAGCGGCGGCAGGTAGTTCCACAGTTCCTGCATGTCGCCGCCGGGCTGAGGGTCAGGCAGAGCTTGTTGATGGGCGAATCGGCGGAACAGACTCGGCGGGTTCGCCTCGATGCCCCAGCCTTCCGCAGTCACCCGCACGGCGCCCCAGCGGTCATTGCACTGGTCGATCCAGAGGGTTTGCTCACGGGCGTCCCACGCGCTGCGGTTGGAGAGTTCCAGCCGAACGTCCTCGGCGAATGCTTCCATGTGCGAAATCAACTCCCGAACTCGGGACGGGTTGATTTGCTCTCCTGCAAGACGGTGTTGCCGGATCAGCCAGTTGCGAAACGCCTTGCTTTTCAGGCGGTGAGTCTCGAAATGACCGCGCACGAACACCCGCGCCCACTCAACGTCGTATTGATCGGTGAAAAACCTCGGGTGGCCGACGCTGGAAAACCGGTCGTGGCCCTGGCCCAATCGGTGAAAGCCAGCCGCGAAGTGCTGCGACAGGACGCGGGGTTTGAGAATGCCGATACCGTCGCCCGGTTCCTCAAGGATACCGAGATGCAGGAATCGGCGAAGGATGGCGTCATCCTGGTCGATGAAGCGAGCCAACTTGGTACGCGGGACATGCTCGCGGTTTTTACCGTTGCCGAGACCGTCAATGCCCGCGTCGTGTTGGTCGGCGACCGGCGGCAGCACAAGAGCGTCACGGCGGGTGAACCGCTGAAACTCCTCGAAGACAGAGCTGGATTACCAGTGTCGC
>JAHBXU010000746.1 GCA_019636315.1 Planctomycetaceae bacterium
ATCGCGCACCGGAGCCGATGCCGACACGATCCCTGTCAGGCCACGCAATTTGATGTCGACATAGAACCTGCGATCGTCGATGAGCCGCAGCGCCGCGTTCGCGCTTCGCCCGGTCGATTGAAACACGATCGCCGGTCCCCAGGCGGGCTCTGCCAATGTGGTTGTATCGTCACGAGTGATCAGATTCTGATCCTCTTCCAGCGTCATGGAATCCCTCGTCGCGTCGCCTGCGCGGCTGAAGCGCACGCCGACGGGAAGCTCCTTGACAATGGGAGCAGGTCGTACTGAGACCGGCGTGGACGGGTCACTCGTATCGGCGAAAGGAGTCGCGGTCGAGGCAAGCGATCGCGACTCGTCCGACAAATCGATATTCTCGCTGTCGTTCAGCGTATCCCAGGCTTCGACTCGGTACTGACGTCCTCCTTCTTCATAGCGGACGAGCGTCGGCGTCCCCGTCCGCATCGCTTGAATCCGGGCTTTGCGAAGCGTCGTCTGCAGTTCGTCCACGCCTTGTTGCAGTCGGGCCTTGGACAGCATGCCGCGCATTGCAGGCCAGCTCATCCCGGCCAGCACGGCGAGAACGCCGCAAACAATGAGCATCTCAATCAACGTGAATCCCGTGCGCTGAGCGCGGCGGAATTCGAGCTGGGCCGAGGAGGCAAACATCGAAGCAGGTTCTCGCATGGCCTCGCGGAGCAGAGCGTGGACCAGAATGCGGGTTGAGAAACGGTGCGTTCCGTGAGAATCGTCACCCTACACGCAAGCGACGAAAGGAAACGTGGGGCTTCCCAACATGACCGTTGCGGACGCTCAGGGTTTCAATCCATTCTCCAACAGTCTCCGAGGGCAACCTTCAGCGGCGCACGATAACGCGTCTCTGCAGTCGAGGAGCAGGCAGAGACGCGCTTCGGCTGTATGCGTCACTTCAGTGAAGCAGCCGTCGAATCGCGACTTGATGTGCCGCCCGATTCACTGTCCAGGTCGCTGCCTTCGCCGGTCCAACTGATAATGTCGTCATCGGTATCTTCCTGCCCGTCCGGTCCGTAGGACCAGATCTCCGGCAGGTCCCCTTTGCCGTGCGTTGGGGGATATTCGTACGCGTAGTTGTTGTTCCACGGATCCTTGGGAAGGGCGGTCTGCTTCAGATAAGGTCCGTCCCACGAGGACGCGGTTTCGCTGTCGCTTTCCATTTCGCTGGGATCCTCAACCAGAGCGACGAGCCCTTCTTCTGTCGTCGGAAAGCGGTTCATGTCGATGGCATAGCGTTCGAGCGCGGCTTGAAACATGCCGATCTGTGCTTTGACGGCGTTGACGTCGGCCTTCTGCTTGCTGCCCAGCAACCGAGGTCCGACCAGTGAGACGAGCAGCACCAGAATCGCCATCACGATCAAAAGTTCCACCAGGGTGAAGCCGCGACGAAGCGAAGGGCGGTTCCGAAGTTGCGTTGGTTGTCTGTTCATGATTCTGTTCTTCCTGTTTTCGATGTTGCCCCCGATGCGGGAGCGTTCCGTTGTCAGTGTTCCGTGTTCATTGAAGGGAAGTGTGTGATTCAGACAGCTCTCCTCCCTGTTGTCTGCCGAGTTCTTATCCCATCGTGGTGCTCATCTCGAACACCGGCAAAAGCAGCGCCACAATTACGAACAGAACGGCGCTTCCCATCACCATCAGGAGTGCCGGCTCAATCATCCGCACCATGGTGTCCAATTGGCGGCTGATCTTCCGGTCAATCACATCCGCGACGTTGTTCAGCACCACCTCAAGATTGTTGGATTCTTCCGCGACGGCGATCATGGCCATCACATTTGACGGAAACAGGCCGCAGTTGGCCAGAGGCGTGGAAAGTGATTCGCCGGAGGAGACGTTTTCCGCCGACTCGCGAATGGCCGTCCCGAGGACGACGTTTCCGGACGACTCGCTGCTGATCTCCAGAGACTTCAGCAACGGCACCCCGTTTCGCATCAGCGTGCCCAGAATCCGGCAGAACCGCGATACGGCTCCATTAAGGAAGATCGGCCCAAAGACGGGCAGGCGAATTTTCCAACGATCGACAAGGCGTCGCCCGTTGGTCGTTCTCGCCCAGCGACGAATTCCATACACCGCACCCGCAAGGGCCGCCGCGATCAGCACTCCAAATCGCCCCAGCGTGTCGCTCAACCACAACAGCGCGACCGTTGCCCCGGGCAGCGTCCCCGCTTCTTCCAACTGCTTGAACAACTCCGCAAATTTGGGCACAAAGAACACGATCAGCACGAGCGTCACGATGCCGCCGGCGACCGCCAGAAACGCCGGATACGCCATCGCAGAGCGGATGCGGCTCCGCAGCTCTTCCTGACGCTCCAGAAACTCGGCCGTCTGCCTGAGCGACTGCTCCAGAAACGCCCCTTCGGTTCCCGCTCGGATGATGCTGATCGACAACTCGTTGAAGACATCCGGATGCGCGGCCATCGCGTCATTGAGCTGCTGCCCGTCGGCGACGCGGCTGCGAATCTGATCCAGCACTGCCTGCATACGGGGGTGCGTTGCCTGCTCGGAAAGCACTTCCAGTGCCCGCATCAGCGGCACGCCGTTCTCCAGCAGGTCCGAAAGCTGCGTGAGCGTCCCTGCGAGGACCTCCGTCTTGATCGGCCGCTGCAATGTCCAACTGAATTTCGAGCCTCCGGCCGGCTCGACGGACATCGGGAACAGTGCGCGTTCCGTCAACATGGCCAGCACATCCCGCTTGGTCTCCGCCGAGATCAAGCCGGTGATGTCCCGCCCGTTTGCAGTGCGCGCTGTGTAGGCAAACTCGGGCATGGCCCTGCGTAACGCAGCCAACACGGGGTCGGCGCGTCTCCCCCTTGATAGTTCTTCGACGCTCAGTCCGTCTTGGTGACTCGCAGCACTTCTTCGATGCTCGTCTTGCCCCGCGCCACTTTCAGCCAGCCATCCTGTCGCAACGTTCGCA
>JAHBXU010000747.1 GCA_019636315.1 Planctomycetaceae bacterium
ACAATGGTGATGCCAAACCGATCAGCCAGTTCCAGCACCTCGGGCTCGTCGAGCAGGATCGTCATGCCGGCCTCAATGGCGAGAACGCGGCCTCCGGCTTCCGCCATCGTTTGAATCGTCTGTACACCAATGGTTGGGACGTCAAATCGCATGTCCTGCTGTGGTTTGGCGACTTTAACGACGGTGAACCCGCCGCGGCGACAGAGATCACCCGCGCGGCGGATGCACTCGTCCGTCCCCTCAATGGCCTCGACGGCGAGCACAGCCGTGTCGTTGACGACGACGGTCTGTCCGACATCCAGGCGCCCCATCTCCTTGGCCAGTTTCCAGCCGAAGCGGACATCCTTCCACTGGGACGGCGATGGTTTGCGATGCGTGAGAAATCCGTGTTTCACAAGCAGCTCCGGACAAAATTGAAGTGCGGATTCCACCCGGATGTTGTCACGGGCGAACTCCCGGATCACAGCCAGCAGCAGTGTATCGTCCTTCTTATTTTCGGCGGCGTAGCGGAGCCACATATGAACGGTCCGCCAATCGGGCAGGAGCCGCACAACGCGCCACGGGTCGAAGAGCACGCGTTTCTCGATCTTGCCCGCCATCACCACGCGGTCGACTCCCTGTCGCCGAAAGTAGCGGATGGCACGGCCGACGCGTGCAAGCGGTGCGGTCCGAAAATCATCGCACAGCTCGCCGAGTTCTTCCGAGGCGAGTCCGAGAATTCCCATGCACTGGACCGAGTAGCCCTGAATGCGGGCTTTTTCGGCAAAGACAATGGGAAAACGCCCCGCGCCGGCCAGCAGGCCAATGCGAGTGTTTGACGATGTCCGAGGAAAAGGAAGGATGTCCGCCGTCATGCCGCTCAGGCAGCCGGTGCCGACGACCGAAGACCTTCGGCCGTCCCCAGAAGTGAAGTGAGTTGTGATTGAAGTCGTGCGAGCTGTTTTTCCAGATCGCGAATCTGTCGCCGCATCTCGGGAGCGCGCTGGACCGCCATCACAATGCGGTATTGCTCTTTCGCCGGGCCCGCGGGGTATCCATGATACTCTTCGCCATCGGGAACCCGGCCGTGGACGCCGGCCTTGCCGCCGATCGAGGAGCCGGTTCCCAGGTGGGCATGATCCGCGACGCCCACCTGACCGCCGCAGCGGACGTAATCGCCCGTCGTGACCGAGCCAGCGAGGCCCACCTGAGAAGCAAACGCGTTGTGTTTTCCGATGCGGCAGTTATGGGCGATCATCACCTGATTGTCGAGCTTGGTTCCCGCTCCGATCACTGTCGCCCCGATCATGGCCCGATCGATGGTCGTCCCCGCACCGATCTCGACGTCGTCCTCAATCCGAACCGTACCCGTATGGGGGATGCGGACGAATCGCCCCTCCCGAAATCGGTAGCCAAAGCCATCTGCTCCAATGACGGCGGTCGCATGCACAATCACGCGTTCACCAAGAGTCACTCCGGAATACAGGACGGCATTGGCGTGAATTGTTGTGTCGTTGCCGATTCGGCATCCCGGACCAATGACCACACCCGGATGAATCACGCAACGATCACCGAGCACGACATCGTGTTGAATCGTCGCACCGGGGAAGATCTGGCATCCGGCGCCGATCGTGGCCGTCGGGCTGATTCGCGCCAATGGAGATCGGCCGACATTGGATGTCGGAGACGGCGGCCGAAAGTGCAGCATGGCCGTGATGAACGCATCGAGCGGCGCTGCGGCGATGATCAGATCCGCGTCGGGCGTGTCACCCAGTGCAGACACGTTTTCGGCCGCAAGAATCACGGCTCCCGCTGCTGTTTTCCGGTGCGTCTCTGCTGCGGCCGCCTCGAGAAACGTGACTTGTGCTCCCGTCGCATCATCAAGTCCTGCCACGTCGTCGATGATCCGATCGCCACGACCTCTCAGCTCGCCGCCCACCAGTGCCGCGAGATCACGTGTTGTCAAATTGCACATTTCGGAGTCCTTCCGAGCAACGAAAGGTCACGTCCTTGTGACCAGCAATCCGCGTCATTGTATCTCCGGTTGCCCGATCGACATGCACACGCAGCTGCTCCCGGAGGTCCCTCCTCTCGGCAACAGCAACGCATTCATACCAGAACGCTCAGCCCACGAGTCGCTGCCGAAGAGACTGCTTTGCCGCCACGCGCCGCACTGTGTTCCCCGGGAATTGCACACCGCTCGCCATTCAGGCTGTCACGTCGCCGCTCTGGTCGAAAAGGCCATCGAGCGCATGGTTTGTATGCGAGCGAGTCAAAGCGACACAAGATCGATTCTTGCGACAAGTGTTCGATCTGCATCGTCAACACACTTTGCAAAACACCCCAATAGCCGCAATATCACCAAAAATGACCTTCCCCTTATACAAACCCACCCGCGCCTGCCGCCCAAGCTCACCACGCATCGCATTCCTCCAGTTCCTTCGCCTTTCAAGATCAAACGACCTTCAAGGTGAGCAGCTCTTCAGACCGTTTGAGCTCCCATGAATCAAGCGCGCCGGCTTTAACATCGAATTCCAGACGGGCGGCTGTCCTGGCGATCATCGTGTCCCTGAGCAATGCCTCGTCAAAAGTCGCACTGGAAAGGTCGAGAAATCCGGGGAACTCCGGTGCATACACCGACGCCCGCCGGAAGAGTGCTCCATGCTGCAGGATGGCCCCGCGGCGGCGGCGTTGGGCGCTCCCCAGCACCTTGTGGTTCCCGATCAACACATCGTTCGCATCTCCGCGGCTGAAACACAGGAAGTGATGGTCCAATGTCTGGTCCGCGACTCCTCGCAACCGGGCATCGATCCCAAACTCCTGCAACACCTCGATCACGGCGTCGTGAATCAGGCGGTAGAGGCGCGTCGGGTGAGGTCCCCACGAAGAATCGGGTCCGAGAGCCAACGAATAAGTCCACTCCTGATCGTGGAGAATGGCCCCGCCACCGG
>JAHBXU010000748.1 GCA_019636315.1 Planctomycetaceae bacterium
GAAGGTTCGCCAGCATTTCCTCGGCCGTGAACTTGGAGACGGACCCTGGTCGCACGGCGAACACCGTATAGCCGCGGCCGCAGAAGATGTCGTAAAACTGTGCCCGCTTGTGGTCGTTGATTTTGCCCCGGTCGGAGTGCCACGCACCGCTGGCGACATCAATGATGCCCAGCCCATTCTGATTGCCCGTCGGGACGAACACATCCATCACGAGTCCGATGCCATGTGTTTCGGCGTAGACGATGTTTTCGTGCTGCTGATAAGGCTCGGCAGCAGGGGCGAACGGAGCCGGACCCGCTGTCGCTGCAGCGATGACAAGGAGCGCGGTGAAAAAGTCTCTCACGATGGAGTTCCTCAGAGGAGAGGGAGGTGATCCGGGCGTCGGCACTCAGTCGTGGCTGTGCGATGCGTCAGGAAACGCTCCGTTATGGACTTCTGCAACGTACTGCTCAACCGCGCTGCGGGCGACATCGTAGAGTTGGGCGTATTTCTTCAGGAATCGCGGCTGAAAGCTCGGATTCAGTCCCAGCATATCATGGCTGACCAGAACCTGCCCGTCGCAGTGCGGCCCCGCACCGATGCCGATTGTGGGGATGGTCAGTTCTTCGGTAATCCGTGCGGCGATCTGCTGCGGAATCAACTCCAGGACGATGGAAAACGCTCCGGACTCCTGTGCCGCGCGTGCGTCGGCGAGCAGTTGCTCCTCATCCCGCTGCACAATCGCCATCCGTCCGAGTTTGCGAACCGATTGGGGTTTCATGCCGACGTGGGCCATTACGGGAATGTCAGCGTCACTCAGCCTCTGAATGGTGCGGGCCTGATTGCGGCCTCCTTCCAGTTTCACCGCGGCCGCTTGCGTTTCTTTCAGCACGCGTCCCGCATTCTCCACCGCCTGGCGCGGACTCGCCTGATAGGAAAGGAACGGCAGGTCCACCACCACCAGGGCGCGTTTCACGGCCCGCGCGACGATCTCCGCGTGATAGATCATCTCGTCCAATGTGACAGGCAGCGTCGTCGCTTTGCCCTGCACGACCATCCCCAGCGTGTCGCCGACGAGAATTCCATCCACTCCCGCCTGATCGAACAGGGCCGCCCACTGAAACTCATAGGCCGTCAGCATGGACAAGCGGCGGCCTTCTTCCTTCGCACGGAGAAAGTCGGGAACGGTCACTGCGGGCGCGCGATTGGCTGGCATAGCTCAATTCTTGGAACAACAGGGGCCACGGCAACCCTGTTTGCGGACGTGATGCGTGGAGTTCGTGTGCGAAACCAGATAACCCGAAGCGGCATCGAGGGCCGACTTGAAGTTCCTTCGCACCTGCTTCGGGCGACACTAAGGCGCGCAACAGGGCGCCCCTGCATGCCGCCCGTGCTGTGCTGACTTGGTTCCGTGACGAGCAGACCTTCGGCCCCACCGTCCGGAAACGTCCGCTCGATATGTTCCGTTCTTGACGCCACGCCTCAACGGCATTGGCGAGAACCGCTCTCCGCTCAGTCGTTCCGGAGCTTGAGGCCGATCTCCCCGAGCTTCTGACGGATCTCGTTCAACGATGTCACGCCGAAATTCTTCGCAGAAAGGAGTTCGTCGGGTGTGCGACTGACAAGTTGGCCCAGCACCGTGATGCCCAGCCGCGTCATACACTTCCGTGAGCGCACTGACAGATTGAGGTCGGCCACCGGTCGGGCCAGAGTGGCCTGCTCCGCCGGAGACAGATCCTGAGGCGAGAAAATCGGTTCGTGTTCCGGCTTCTGATGCAGATGCTGCCCGATCGACAAGCCGTGCGCAGCCATCAGATTGCGAATCTCGTGCAGCGACGTCTCGCCAAAGTTCTTCCCGGCCAACAACTCCTGCTCGCTGATCTGCGTCAGATCGCCGAGCGTATTGATCTCCATGTTCGCCAGACAGTTGCGACTCCGGACCGACAGCTCGAAATCAGACATGGGACGGCTGAGCAACTGCTCCATCCGCGCCTGATTCTTCAGCGTCTCCTCGTCATAATACATGTCGCTGGTGGCTTCGATGTCCTTCAGATAGAGGAGCGCACGCTCATTGCGCGGGTCGAATCGCAGCACCTGGCGGAAACAATACTCAGCGGCGGGGTAGTTCTCCCGATCCTCATACAGCAGGCCCAGATTCAGCAGCGCGCCCATGTAATAGGGCGGCTTCGAGAGGGCTCGCTCATAGAGGCGAATCGCCTGATCGTCGTTCCCGTGAAGGCTGTTCTGCATGGCCAGTGAGAACAACGCGCGCGAATGATGCTGGTCCATGTCGACCGCACGTTCGAAATATTCGATCGCACCAAACGCATCCCCGCGGTCCGCCAGAATCGACCCCATTTGATAGGAATACTCCGCGCGGCGGGCTCCCTCCCCTCCCGTGCTCCGCACCATCTGCTCGGCCTCATCCAATCGCCCGAGGAGCCGCAATTCCCCTGCGCGCCGCAGGGTGCAACCGATGCGGTCGTAACCCATCCCTGCCGCCTGCTCGAATTCGCGGGCGGCCTCGTCGTGTCGTTCCAGCGTCGAAAGCGCCTGGGCCCGGTAGTAGCGAGCCAGAGGATCTGGATTCCCATCCAGTAGCGCGGCGGCCTCGTCCGGCTTGCCGACGAAAAAGAGACCGACCCCCGCACGCGCCGCCTTCTGCACGTCCCCCGTTTGAGTCGCTTCAGCGCGCAGGTTTTCGACAATTCTTTCGAATTCGCTGGCCTGATGTCCCGAGGCGGCTTTCAGGATCCGCGTGATATCGTCCGAGGTCAAACTGGGACTGTTGACGAACATGTCGTAAAGATCGACCGGTTCCATCACGGCTGGGGAAAGAGGCAAGGCAGTAGCTCCTACTGGGAAACGCAAAGCGCACCGACACCGTCCCGCTCGATGCGGCACGGTAACATGCGATTCGGAAAATTATAGTGGTCTCGGCCGCACCTGC
>JAHBXU010000749.1 GCA_019636315.1 Planctomycetaceae bacterium
CTCTGGCGGACCGGGTCCGTGGAAGGACAGCTGGAAAAGGTTGACGACGAGGGGCGGCCATTGCCGTTGGCGATGGGCGTTGCTGATCGCGAGCAACTGGTCGACGCGCCCCTGCTGGCCCGTGGAGATATCCATCGGCCGGGCGAGGCCGTGCCGCGTGGATTTCCGCAGTCGCTCACAGGCGCCCATTCGCCGGACATCAATCCTCAGGAGAGCGGCCGACTGGAAATGGCGCAATGGCTCACGCACGCGGATCATCCACTCACGAGCCGTGTGATGGTCAACCGCATCTGGCAGCACCTGTTTGGTGCGGGGCTGGTGCAAACAGTGGACAATTTCGGCACGACGGGCGATCCGCCGAGCCATCCGGAATTACTCGATCATCTGGCCCTGCGGTTCGTGGAAAACAGCTGGTCCGTCAAACAGATGGTGCGGGAACTCGTGCTGTCACGCACCTATCGACAATCGTCGACGTTCGATCCGGTGGCGTTCGAGCGCGATCCGGATAACCGGTACTTATGGCGAGCTCCCAAGCGGAGACTGGAAGCCGAGGCGATTCGAGACGCCATGCTGGCCGCGTCCGGAGAACTCGATCTCACCCGCCCGGCCGGTTCGCTCGTGGGGAGAGTCATTGGAGACGGGCCGATTTCGTTGATCGGACTGAACAAGCAGCTGCCGACGGACCTGGATGGTTCACTCCATCGCTCGGTCTATCTGCCGGTGATCCGCGATCGGTTGCCGGACGTCCTGGATCTGTTCGACTTCGCTGAAGCGAGTTTCGTGACGGGCGAGCGGGAGATCACCAACGTGCCGACGCAGGCGCTGTATTTGTTGAATAGTCCCTTCGTACAGAATCGCGCTGCCGCGCTGGCCAAGCGAGTCCGCGCGCAAGCCGACGCCCCAGTCGACCAAGTGAATCTCGCCTTCCGACTCTGCTTTGGCAGGTCGCCGGAACCGGACGAGGAACTGGCGGCACTCAAGTACCTGCAGGCACAGACCGTTCCCGTCTCGGTGGAGGACCCGGCGGGGAGCGGTGACAACAAGCACCCCGATCCGGCTGTGACGACGTTCTGTCAGGCGCTCCTGGCGACCGCGGAGTTTCGGAACGTGGATTGAACTTGAGGCCGCCCGGAATTGCGAATCAAAGTTTCGCAGAGACGTCGTCAGTCGAAACGTCAGCGAGGACGTGTTGATGAGCCTTTCACTTGGCGCCCCTCACTGGCGCTTCGGTTTGCAGGACGAACAAGCTTCAAGACATTGGCAAAGACCTCCCAACCAAAACGGATCGAGGAGTTCGAGATGTTGGACAATTCAATCAATACACCGACGGGCCCCCTGTTCTCCCGGAGAAACTCGCTGAAGTCGATGGCCAGCGGGTTTGGTTATCTGGCATTCGCCGGATTAGCGCATGAGGCGGCCGTGCGGGCGTCGACGGGAAGCAGCGACGGGCTGACCGAGCGGCCGACCCACTTTCCGGCCCGTGCCCGGCGAGTCATCCTCCTCTGCATGAACGGCGGGCCATCCCACATGGACCTGTTCGACTACAAGCCCGAACTCAATCAGCGGTCGGGCGACACGTCGGAGGAGGGCAAGATCGCAGGAGCCGCAAATCTCCTGGGATCTCCATTCAAGTTCGCACAGCATGGGGAATCAGGGCAGTGGTTTTCGGAGCTTTGGCCGCACTTGTCCGAACGCGCCGACGACATGTGTTTTATCAAGAGCATGCAGACCGACCTGCCGAACCATTCGCAGGCGTTCATTCAAATGCACACGGGCAGCTTTCAGTTCGTGCGACCGTCCATCGGCGCCTGGACGCTCTACGGACTGGGAACGGAGAACACGAATCTGCCCGGGTTCATTACGCTCAACCCACCGTCGGAGAACGGCGGCGCGCGAAACTACGGCAGTGCGTTTCTGCCAGCAATCTACCAGGCGACAAAAATCGGCGCGAATCAGATTCCCGAATTCTACGCCAAGCTGTTGGGAATCGACCGTGAACCCGGACCGCCGTTGAAGAACGTTGAGAATTCGCTGCTGTCCCGCGACGGGCAACGACGTCAACTCGATCTCGTCCGTACGTTGAACACACAAAAACTCGAACGGGAGGTGTATCAACCGCAGGTCGAAGGCGCCATCGAATCGTTCGAGCTCGCGTTTCGCATGCAGGACGAGATTCCCTCGTTACTCGATCTCTCTGCAGAAACGGAAGCGACCATGACTTCCTACGGCATTGGCACGGGCCTGCCGACGGATTCCTTCGGCCGACAATGCCTGATGGCGCGGCGACTGGCGGAAGCCGGCGTGCGTTTCATCGAAGTGACTGCCCCCGTCGGTTGGGATCATCACTTCCTGCTTCAGGATGAATTGGCGAAAGCGTGCGCCGCGACCGATCTTCCGGCAGCCGCACTGCTCCAGGATCTTGCTCAGCGTGGTTTACTGGAAGACACACTCGTCATCTGGGCCGGTGAATTCGGACGTACGCCCTATGCGCAAAGCGGCACGGGCCGCGATCACAACAATCAGGGATACACCGTCTGGATGGCCGGCGGCGGCGTGAAACCAGGCCTGACCTATGGTGCGACGGATGAGATCGGCGGTAAGGCCGTCGAGAATCCGGTCCACATTCATGACTGGCACGCCACCATCCTGCATCTGCTGGGACTGGATCATACGCGACTCACGTTTAACTATGGCGGCCGCAATTTCCGCCTGACGGACGTGTACGGAAACGTCGTCCATGAAATCCTCGCCTGACGTTTGACGCGTCCGACCGGTCAGAGGACACTGAAGCCTTCCCCAAGTGTCACGGGGCGTCGCACGTTTGAGATGTGCGGCTGATCGGCCCCCCCATCATGCTCTGACGAGGTTCCGATGTCTCGTTTCGGATGCGGCCACCGCCCATTGTTAGCGATTGCATGCTTCACAAT